>CAZZNN010000216.1:0-1414 GCA_964655605.1 uncultured Oscillospiraceae bacterium | reverse complement strand
GCGCGCAACAACATGGGCAATTCCCTCATGATAGGCGCGGCCAAGATGGGCATGACCTTCGTTGGCATAGCGCCCAAGAGCCTTTTCCCGTCCGACGAGCTCGTAAACGAGATGAAGGAGGTCGCCAAGACCACCGGCGCGAACATCTCCTTCAGCGATAAGACTGAGGACGTTAAGGGCGCGGACGCCATCTATACCGACGTTTGGGTTTCCATGGGCGAGGAAGCGCAGTTTGAAGAGCGCATAAAGCTGCTCACGCCCTATCGCGTGACCGAAAAGATGATGGCCCTCACCGGCAACCCCGAGTGCATTTTCCTGCACTGCCTGCCCTCCTTCCACGACCTTGAGACCATCGTTGGCCGCGACATACACGAGAAATACGGCATCACCGAGATGGAAGTTGAGGACAAGGTGTTTCGCAGCTTCAACTCCAAGGTATTCGACGAGGCCGAAAACCGCATGCACACCATAAAAGCCGTTATGGTGGCGACTATTGGCAAGCAATAAAAATTTGTCAAAGGCTCGAATGCGGGCAAACAATGCAGGGGCGGATATTATCCGCCCGCATCCCCCGCAGTGGAATAATTGAAAGGGAAAAACGAGAAAAAACGGCGCCAATAGCGCCGTTTTTGTTATTCTTTACTTTATCATCTATACCACAGTCCATGCAAATTGCAGTAAGCATACGCGGCGACGACGGCTTCGCCGTCTGTTAGGGCGAAGGCGACGCTTGGCGTGTCTCCGGGGGCGAGGCAGCGGCGCTGGCCGCCCTTGTCGGTCTGCAAATATATCCACTGTATGTAATGCTCAGGCATCATGGGGTGCGTCACCTCGCCAACGCTTACTGTGACGAGCGTGCCTGAAACGGTGATAACGGGCAGATGTTTTTCGCGGCTGGCGTCGGTGCTGCAAGGGATAAGCCCTTCCATGGGCTCGCCGCAGCAGTGAACGGCAATGCCGGAGTTATGCACCATGCCTATGAGATTGCCGCATTTTTTGCATCTGTAAAATTTAAGGCCGCGAACCGAATTCATGCATAACCTCCTGCTATAATATGATGTTAGTGTATCACCTGAGCTTATAAAATACTATCGCGATGGTGTGAACAGATTGCGACAAAATGGCGAGAATGGCGGGGGGCGCGTCGCCCGCCGCGCGTTTCCGCTGCCCGCCGCGCGTTTCCACCGCCCGCCGCGCGCTTCCGCCGCCCGCGTCGCGCCCTCCCATGGAACAAATACGGGTGTAATTCGTATATTATACATCATATAAATTTGCTTATGCGCTTTATATATTGGTATTTCGTATTAAATGAGTTTACACTGAAAATAGTAAGTGAATGATTATGCAGGAGGTATTGTGATGACTCAATTTGCAAAAAGAATGGACGGCATAACCGGCAGTGCGATAAGGGAGC
>CAZZNN010000215.1:0-3427 GCA_964655605.1 uncultured Oscillospiraceae bacterium | reverse complement strand
AGATATAGGGTGGATAAGCTCATTGGCTCGGGCGGCATGGCCAATGTGTATAAAGCCTATGACGAAAAAGATAAGCGTATAGTTGCGCTTAAAGTGCTAAAGGACGAGCACAAGACCGATCCGGATTTTTTGCGCAGGTTCGAGCGCGAGGCGAAGGCAGTGCTTTCATTGTCGCACCCGAATATAGTGCGCTCATTCGATGTGGGATTTGAAGACGATTTGCCGTTTATAGTGCTTGAATATGTGCCGGGCAAAACGCTTAAAGAGGTTATTCAGGAGCATGGCACGCTTCCACCCAAAACGGCGGTGAATATCACCTGTCAGGTGCTCGAGGCGCTTTCAAGCGCGCATGAGATAGGCATAATCCATAGAGACGTTAAGCCGCAGAACGTGATAATAACGCCGGAGGGCATAGCCAAGCTGGCGGATTTCGGCATCGCGCGGGACGCGGGCACCACAACGCGCACCTTCGCCGGCACAAATGTGATAGGCTCCGTGCATTATCTTTCGCCCGAGCAGGCGCGCGGCGACGATGTTACAGTTGAAAGCGATATTTATTCCTGCGGAATAATGCTATACGAAATGCTGACGGGCAATGTGCCGTTCATGGGCGATAATCAGGTGACTATAGCGCTCAAGCATTTGCAGGAGGATGTCACGCCGCCGGTGCTTCTAAATCCCAAAATACCTCGCGCTTTGAGCGACGTTGTTGTAAAAGCGTCCGCCAAAAAGCCGTCGCAGCGCTACGCCACCGCGCGGCAGATGCGCAACGACCTCCAACGCGCGCTAAAGGAGCCTTTTGGCAAGTTTGCAAGGCTCGACCATGACGAGGACGAGGTGAAAAAGCATAAGCGCAGGCGCGGCCTTGGCTTGGGCAACCTTATTCTTATGGTGCTCGTGGTGGTGGGCCTGTTTATAGCCATGTTCTTCATAGGCCGCTCATTCCTTGAGGGGGAAACGGTCACATCGTATGAATATATCGTGCCGCCGCTGACGGGGCGGCTCGTTGAGGAGGCGTCGTCGCTTGCGAAAAAACGCGGCTTCGTGCTAAAGGTATCGGGCTATGAGAGCAGCGATGAATATCCCGAAGGCCAAATAATCGATCAAACCCCCATGTCCGGCATGAAGGGCAAGGAGGGCGACGTTTTAAGCGTTGTTGTGAGCAATGGCAATGATTACGAGGTAGTACCCAATGTGGTCGGCATGGCGCTTAGCGATGCGGAAATGACATTCGACGGCATAGATTTATATCTCGGCGAGGTCAAATATGACGCAACCAGCGAGCAGCCTCAAGGCCAAATAATCAAGCAGACTCCCGAAAGCGGCGTAAAAGCCTTCAAGGGCGACACTGTGGACGTGTGGATAAGCGGCTCGCCGAGCCAAAATATCGAAATGCCGCCCGTAGTCAAGCTGACGCTTGAGGAAGCCATGCAGCAGCTCAATAACGTCGGCTTCAATCACATTTGGATAAGGCCGGTGATGCCTGAGGAAACGGCCGATGAGGAAACCATAACAAAGCAGAGCCCCGCGTCGAACATGAGCGTGAGCAAATCATGCCTTGTTGAGCTGTGGATATGCCGCACATTCCTTGGCAACTGCACCTGCGATATGGCCTTCAATGTGGAGGTAAAAGATGCCGAAAAACCCGCGAACGTGGTTGTTACGGCCACGCTTTCGACCGGCGTAGAGGTGGTGCTCTTTGAAACCACGCTCCAGCCCGCGGCGCAGCAGTCAATATCCTTTACGGCGTATATGCTTGAGGCCGGAACTTATGAGTGTACGCTCTATGTGGGCGGTGAAAAGGTAAAGAGCATGAATTATGAATTTGCGCTGAGGTGAAGCGATGCACGGACTCATTTTAAAGGGTATCGGCAGCTTTTACACCGTGCTCGCCTCAGACGGGCGATATGTGTGCCGCGCTCGCGGGAAATTCCGCAAGGAAGGCGTTTCGCCAGTTCCGGGCGATAATGTTGAGTTTGAGCTGAGCCGCGAGAAGGATAGCGACGGCTATTTAATGCAAATAGAGCCGCGCAAGAACCTGCTCATACGCCCGGCTGTCGCCAATGTGGATAAGCTGATAATCGTTGTTTCAGCCTCGCTGCCAAAGCCCGATCTGCTCCTGGTGGATAAATTGCTCCTCCAGTGCGAGCAGATGAAAATAACTCCGGTGATATGCGTCAACAAGTGCGATGAAAGCGGCGAGGCCGCACGGATACTTAGGCAGTATGCGCCAAGCGGCTATAAAGCAATATGCGTGTCCGCAGTAACGGGATATGGCCTTGACGGGTTAAAAACGGAGCTTGCGGGCTGTGTCTCGTGCTTCTCAGGGCAGTCCGCAGTGGGAAAATCGTCAATTTTAAACGCGCTTCTGCCGGAGCTTGAGCTGCAAACCGGCGGTCTTTCAAGAAAGACCGATAGGGGCAGGCACACCACACGCCACGCGGAGCTTTGGCCGGTATTCGGCGGCGTAGTGGCGGATACTCCGGGCTTTAGCCTTTTTGAGCTTGACAGCATAGAGCCGGAAAAGCTCGCGCTTTTATATCCTGAAATGCGTGCGCATTTGGGCGAGTGCAGGTTTTCCCAGTGCCTGCATATCAAAGAGCCTGATTGCGCCGTGAAGCCGCTTCTTTTGAGCGGAGGGCTTTCAAATGAGCGCCATGAGCGCTATACTTTGATTATAGAAGAATTAAAGGAAAAGAGGAAGCATAAGTATGACTAAGGTTGCGCCGTCCATATTGAGTGCCGACTATTCAAGGCTGGGCGAGGCCGTAAAGCAGTTAAGCGTTTGGGGAGCCGATTATGTGCATTTTGACGTTATGGACGGCTCGTTCGTTCCCGCCATCACGTTCGGCGCAGGTATGTTAAAGGCCGTAAGGCCGTTTAGTGACCTTGTAATGGACGTGCATCTTATGGTTGAGCACCCCATAACGCATATAGATGATTTTATCAAGGCCGGAGCTGATATTTTAACCGTGCATATTGAGGCGGATAGGCATATCCACCGCACCGTGCAGCTTATAAAGCAGGCGGGAGTAAAGGCGGGCGTCGCGCTCAATCCGGGCACGCCTGTTAGCGCCGTTGAGGCGATATTGCCCGATTGCGACCTTGTGCTCGTTATGAGCGTCAATCCCGGCGCGGGCGGACAGCGCTTCATAGATCCATCGCTGAAAAAAATTGCCGCGCTTAGAAAAATCATCGATGAAAACGGCTATAATTGCGAGATAGAGGTCGATGGCGGCATCAACTCAGAAACCGCGAAAACTGCCGTAAACGCGGGCGTTGACGTGCTTGTGTCAGGCAGCAGCGTTTTTAAGGCGGAAAACCCGCAAAGCCTTGTAAATACGCTGAAATCGCTCAAAAGGTGATAAAGGGAAGAAAAAAGACTTGCAAAACGGGCGAGATTATGTATAATAGTATTTGCCCGTTG
>CAZZNN010000214.1:0-3430 GCA_964655605.1 uncultured Oscillospiraceae bacterium | reverse complement strand
GTGGCGCTGGCGATAATGGCGTTCAGGGCGGCGCTTAAAAAGAAGCTTTCGCCAAGGCTACAATATGGCTTATGGCTGCTGCTCATTTTAAGGCTTGTGATACCCGTGAGCATAGAGAGCGGATTTCATCTTGATATATTGCCCGCCGTGCAAAGCGCGCCGCACATAAGCCTGACGGAGCCGGAGCCGGGCGCTCAAGGCGCTGCTTTTGCTCTCGCCGATGAGGCCGCTGCGCCCGTGCTCGAAGCCAGCGCGCCCGCGCCAGGCGGCGGCGCTCAACAGGCGGCGGCTCAGCCGCAAGCGGCCGCGAATAACCCTCCCGAGCCGATGGATCTAAGCGCCATAGCGTTTTCCGTATGGCTTGCGGGCGCGGCTGGGCTTGCGGCATGGTTCAACTTTGTGAAATACAGATATTTTAGCCGAATGTGCGCTGTGGCGGTAAAGCCGCCGGAGGAAACGGCGCGAACCTTCGCTCAGTGCAAGGCGGAGCTAAAGCTCACAGGCGACGTGCGGCTATTGGTGACGAAAGCCAATATATCCCCGGGCATAACGCTTTTTCTAAAGCCCACCGTGCTCATGCCCGCGTCCCTCACATCAGACCCGTGCAAGCTGCGCTTCGCGCTGCTTCATGAGCTTTCGCATTACAAGCGCGGCGACCACATAATGTATGTAATAACAAATGTGCTCCGCTGCGTATACTGGTTCAACCCCGTCGTTCACATCGCTTTTTCACTCATACAGCAGGATATGGAAACGGCGTGCGACGCGCGAGTTCTTTTGCACATAGGCGCTGAGCAAAAGCGCGGCTATCTTGCAACCGTTATCGCGCTTTTCTCATACGAAGCGCTGCCGCAGCTTGGCATGGCGCGCCTCACCGCGCGCAGCATGGCTAAAAAGCGCATTGAGGGCGCTTTCATGAAGCATAAGGCGGCGCTGCCCGTAAGACTGGCGGCGGGCTTACTATCGGCAGTGCTCCTTGTGGCCTGCTTTACAACGGCGTGTCAGCGAACGGGAGCGCCCTTAGCCGCTTCGATAAGCGCGGACGCGCTAAACGCTCAAGCCACACCCTCTACCACGTCCACGCCTTTAGCGGCCACGCCCGCGCCAGCAGCAGCGCCCATAGCGGCCGTGTCCCTCGCCGCCCAAGCCCTGCGCGCAAGCTGCACCATAACATACAGACCCGATGAGCCAGAGCAATATGAGGCGGCAAAGGAAAATATGAAGCGCATAGCCGCAAGCTTGAATAACGGCGGCGGCACTGTCATCGCGCCCGATGAGCAATGGAGCTTTTTGGAGAGCTTCGAGCCGATTACCGTTGAAAACGGATACGCGTCCGGCGAATTAACCGCCGGGGTGAGCTGTGTGAGCACGGCGATATATTGCACGCTGCTCATGAGCGGGCTTGAGGTGACTGAGCGCCACGCTCACGCATGGACGCCGGCGTGGGCTGAAAAGGGGCTCGACGCCTCCGTAAACACAGGGGGAAACGATCTCAAGTTTAAGAATACTGCGTCCTCGCCCGTAAGACTCACCATAGAAATTGACGAATCCAATGAAGCGGAGCTCAAGGTGACCGCCTATATATATGGCGAGGCGCACCCAAGCGGAATAACATACTCGCTCATAAGCCGCGTTACAAAAACAATGCCTCAGGGCGACGCGCAATATGTAAGCGACGACGCTCTGCCCTCCGGCACGGAGCAGACTGTAGTTGCGGGGCGCGACGGATGCACCGTGGAGATAATAAGGGAAACGCTTGAAAACGGCGTATCCACAGCAGGCGAGCTATTGTATACGGACGTTTATAAAAGCGTAAACGCCATAATCCACGTTGGCACAAATTAAAGTTTGATAAGCGGCGGCGAAATGGCGCGGGCGGCGGGGGCAAGCCCCCGCCCTACGGTGGGCGGTGCGCACGTATGGGGGCTGCGCGGGCGGCGGGAGCAAGCCCCCGCCCTACGGGGGACGGTTCGCACGTATGGGGGCTGCGCGGGCGGCGGGAGCAAGCCCCCACCCTACGTGGGTGGTGGCTGCGCATGTATGGGGGGCTGCGCGGGCGGCGGGAGCAAGCCCCCGCCCTACGGTGGGCGGTGCGCCGTCGCGGCGGTGCTGCGCGGGCGGCGGGGGCAAGCCCCCGCCCTACGGAGGTGGGCGGTGCGGCGCGGCGCTTTGTGACATTTCTTTTATGCCAAATTAGGCATTTTCCACAATATGTTCACTTTACAGAATGGCCTAGCTTCTTTTATAATAAAATAAAGACAGCTCGATTTATGGCCGCACGGCCTATAAATATGTTCGTTAGTATTTTGCATGTCGCAGGGCAGTATGCGGTATGGCAAGGTTTTTCAGCGATAAAAAAATAAGGAGGTACGCCTATGAGCAATGCGTCCAAGGACGAAATGCAGACCAAGCAGAGAAAGAAAATATTTGAGTACGAAAGCAGGCTCAGACACAATATCATTCGTATTCCCAACGAGGCGCGAGCTTGCAGCGGAATAATGGTATTCGGCAGAAGGATGAAAACATTCGTTTTCTCCACGGACATCGCCATAATCAGGAACTGTGACGCGGACGCCGTATTCGCTGTATATCCCTTTACGCCGCAGTGCTCCATATCAGAATCCATAATCAAAACGGCGTTCACACCGGTATTTTGCGGCGTGGGCGGCGGCACCACAAACGGGCACAGGACGGTGAGCCTTGCAAAGGACGTTGAAGCGCAGGGCGCGGTGGGCGTGGTGCTGAACGCACCCATATCAAACGAAGATGTGCGCGCCGTGACCGACGCCGTGGATATACCGGTTGTGATAACCGTCGTAAACGACAAAACAGACATACAGGCGCGGCTCGACGCGGGCGCTACGCTTTTAAACGTAGCCGCCGCCGAATATACGCCGGAGCTTGTGAAAAAAATACGTCATGATTTCCCCGATGTTCCCATAATCGCGACGGGCGGGCCGCTGCCCGAATCAATCAAGCGCACAATAGACGCGGGCGCGAACGCCATAACCTATACTCCGCCCTCGGCAAAGCAGCTCTTCTCGGCATTGATGGATAAATACAGGGAATAAAGCCCCTGAGCCATATCCATAAAAATACCGAAGGGAAGTGTAAAATGAACGCGAAACTAAAAGCAAAAACCTTAGAATCAATTTCCGCCGTACTGCCCATAACCGCCATTGTTCTGGCGCTAAGCATATTTCTCGTGCCGCTTGAGATAGGCACGGTAGTAATGTTCATGGTGGGAGCCGTTATGCTCGTTGCGGGCATGGGGCTTTTCCAGCTAGGCTCTGAAATGTCCATGAGCCCGATGGGCGAGGGCATAGGCGCGCAGCTTTCAAAATCCAAAAAGATAGCGCTCATGGCCTTTATAGGCTTTTTAATGGGCGCGATAATCACCATAGCCGAGCCTGATCTTCAGGTGCTCGCG
>CAZZNN010000213.1:0-3452 GCA_964655605.1 uncultured Oscillospiraceae bacterium | reverse complement strand
AGCGCTTTTCAAAGGTGGCCGTAACCGACGTTGCGGCGCAAAAGGCCATGCGAGTGACATTTGCCAACGCCAACGACTGCGAGCTTGATAAGCAGGGCCGCATAATTCTTCCTGCCTCGCTTCGCGAGTACGCGGGAATAAAGGGCGATGCGCAGTTGGTGGGCATGGGCAGAAGAATAGAAATTTGGAGCAGCGATAGCTGGAAGCAGCTTGAGGAAGGCGAGGAGCTCACGGAGGATGTGCTTTCGCACCTCACGGGACTTGGAATATGACGCAGTTTAAGCACGTTCCCATTATGCTTGACGAGGCGCTCTCGCTCCTTGAGCCAGAGCGCGGCGGAACATTTGTAGATGGCACATTGGGCGGCGGCGGTCATGCCGAGGCGGTGCTCAAAAGACTGCCGGAGGGCTCCCGCTTTTACGGGATAGACCGCGACGACGCGGCGCTTGAGGCGGCGACGGACAGGCTCAAAGGCTATAGTGCGTTTCATGCGCTCAAGGGCAATTTTTTCGATATGGCGCAGCTTCTCGCCCAAAACGGCGAAAGCGGGGCGGACGGGATACTTCTTGACCTTGGCGTTTCCTCCTATCAGCTCGATTGCGGGGAGCGCGGGTTTTCATATATGGCTGACGCGCCGCTCGATATGCGCATGGACATGCTTGCGCCCTTCAGCGCTTACGACTTGGTGAATGGCTATTCGCTCGAGGAGCTTATAAGGGTGATACGCGATTACGGCGAGGAAAAATTCGCCGTGAGCATATCGAGGGCGATAGTGAGAAACAGGCAGGACAAGCCTGTTAAGAGTACCAAGGAGCTTGTTGACATAATCAAGTCCGCAATGCCAGCAAAAGCGCTAAGGGAAGCGCAGCACCCGGCCAAGCGCACATTCCAGGCGATACGCATAGAGGTCAACGGCGAGCTTGACGGCCTTGAAAAAGCCATAGACTCGGCGCACGACATTTTAAAAAGCGGAGGAAGGCTTGCCGTAATAACCTTCCACTCGCTTGAGGACAGGATAGTTAAGCAGGCGTTCAGAAGATATGAAAAGCCCTGCACCTGCTCGCCAAAGGCGCCTATATGCACCTGCGGCAAAAAGCCAACGGTTAGAATACTCACGAAAAAGCCTTTGCAGGCCAGTGAAGACGAAATTGAGCTTAATCCTCGCTCGCGCAGCGCGAAGCTCCGCGCGATAGAGAAAATTTAATTGTTATAAGGGGACTTTAGGGGGAATATCATGGCAGTAGCGGCACGCAAAAACGAATATGTCTACGCTCCTTCGCGCGTGTATTCATATTCGCGCGCCGCGACGGCCGAAGCGCTTCCAAGGGAGCGGGAAGAATATAAGCCGAAGCGGGGAATGCCGAAAATCGGCCCCGATTATCTTCCAAAGCAAAAGAGCAAGGAAGAATTGGAGCTTGAACGCGCTCAGCGGGCTGAGAAGAACGCGAAAAACCGCCGCAGCGCGGGCGTGAAGATAATGAGCTTCCTTGCCGTAGCCATAACGGCGGCGGCTGTAATTGGACTTTTGATGCGCTATGCGGTGATAGCTTATGAGTTTTCTCAGGTGAATTCGCTGCAAAAGGAAATCGAGCAGGCTCAATATGATATTTCAGCGCTGAATGTGCTCTTTAACAGCGCCGTCAGCCTTGAAGATGCAAAATCGGCGGCGGCGGCGCAGGGCATGGATTATCCCACTGCCGAGCAGATAGTGCATATAGTTGAAAACGATATTGGCACCGTTTCCGGCGGGAACGCTAAAACGCCATCGCCGGAGGACGTGCCTTAATCACGTTAAGGAGAGAGTGAATGGGCGGCGGCAGCGTATCCAATAAAAAGCGTTTGCTAATAGTGTTTGGCATATTCGCCTTCGTGTTCCTGTTGCTCATGGGTCAGCTCTTTTCGGTGATGATAATAAGGGGGCCGGAGCTTGAGGAGCAGGCGATTTCACAGCAGACGAGGGACACCTCGCTCACCGCGTTTCGCGGCAGCATAATGGATTCGCTTGGCGTTGTGCTCGCGCAGAGCGGCACCGCCTATAAAATCCTTATTTGGCCGCAGGCCATAGATTCAGACGACCGCGAGCGCGTGGCAACAGAGCTCGCATCGGTTTTGGAACTTGATTATGCCACCGTGCTTGCCAAGGTGAACGACATAAAAAAGCAGGAGATAGTTTTAAAGCGGCATGTAGAGCGCGACGTGGTGGATAGGATAACGGCGCTGAAGCTTGGAAACGGCGTAGCCACGGCGATGGACTCAAAAAGATATTATCCGGAGGGTAGCCTCTTTTCGCAGCTCATAGGCTTCACCACCATAGATGGCGTCGGTCAGGACGGCCTTGAGCAAAAATATGATAAATACCTCGCCGGCGAGGACGGCCGCATGATAAATGAGACCGATAGAAACAGCAATCAGCTCGCTTACGGCGTGCAGGAGATAATAGAGCCTATTGACGGCTGCGATATAGTGCTCACCACCAACAGCGTTGTTGAATCCTCGCTTGAAAAGGCGCTAAAGACCGCGCTTGAGGTGAATAAAGCGCAAACCGCGCAGGGCGTTATAATGAATTGCAAGACGGGCGAAATAGTCGCCATGTCCACTCAACCCGATTACGACCCCAACTCGCCCCCGCGCGACGATATGAAAACGCTCGCCGCGCTCACGAGGAACCGCATAGTGGCCGACGCATACGAGCCCGGCTCCACATTCAAGATAATCACCCTGAGCGCCGCGCTAGACAGCGGCGCTGTGGACGAAAGCTTCACGGTTGACTGTCCGGGCTATTATGTGGTGAACGGGGAGCGGATAAAATGCTGGAAAAGCGGCGGCCATGGCCACCAAACGCTCGTTGAGGCGGTTGAAAATTCGTGTAATCCCGCGTTTATGCGCATGGCGCTCTCTATGGGCGTTGAAACCTTTTACGATTACATCTATTCATTCGGCTTCGGGGTGTCTACTGGCAGCGGTATTTCGGGCGAGTCGGGAGGAATAGTTACTCACCAGAAATATATCAAAGAAAATACCCTCGCGCGCATTGGCTTTGGCCAAAGCATAGCCATGACGCCATTGCAGCTCGCAAATGCCGTATGCGCGGCGGTAAACGGCGGAAAGCTTATGCAGCCCTACCTCGTTGAAAGAATAATCAATGAGGACGGCGAGGTGATAAGGCGCAGCGAGCCCACCGTAATACGCAGCGTTATAAGCGAGCAGACGAGCAAGCGCGTGCGCGAGATACTTGAGAGCGTGGTTGAAAACGGCTCAGGCAGAAACGCGCAGATACCGGGCTTTAGGGTAGGCGGCAAGACCGGTACGGCGCAGAAATATGATGAAAACGGCAGCGTGGCGCAGGGCAAGCTTATAGCTTCATTCATAGGCTTCGCGCCGGCGGACGATCCGGAGTATGTGTGCCTCATACTCGTTGACGAACCAAAGGTAGGCACGATATTCGGCAGCAC
>CAZZNN010000212.1:0-3480 GCA_964655605.1 uncultured Oscillospiraceae bacterium | reverse complement strand
GCAGGACGGGCAGGATATAGTGCTCACTATTGATCTTGATACCCAGCTTCGCACGGAGGAGCTGCTCCGCTATGTGCTCTACGGCGAAAAAACGGCGGGCGCGGTTGTGGTGCTTGATCCGCTTACCGGCAAGATAGACGCTATGGCGTCGTTCCCGTCATACGATTTAAACCTTTTCTCGCGCAGGATAAGCTCAGAGGATTATCAGGCGCTTTTAAACAACCCCGCAAAGCCGCTCTACAATAGGCTCACGCAGGGACGCTATCCGCCGGGCTCCGTGTGGAAGGCGTTCACCGCCGCCGCCGCGCTCGATACCGCCGCCGCAGACGAGACGTTTCCTATAAACGACGAATTTATTTTTGAGCAGGACATTGACGAGGATTATTGGACGCCGACCGAGTACGGCACATGGATATGGCCGCCGATAAAGCGCGCCACCGTGAAATACAGGCAGGGGCCGCTCGATATGAACCACGCGATAATCAATTCGGATAATATTTTCTTTGCGTACACAGCGCTGACGCTGGGCAAGGAGAGGCTTTTTGGCTTCATGGAAAGCCTGGGCTTCAGCGAGAGCATACCATTCGACCTCCCGGTTTCCTCCGCTCAGCTTATAAACGAGGATACGGAGGTCACCTTCAAAATGCTCGCGGACAGCGGCTACGGACAGGGCGAAATATTGATAACGCCCTTGCAGCTTGCCTCGGCGTTCGGCGCTATTGCAAACGGCGGCACCATAATGCAGCCGCGCATAGTGGACGAGTTTTGCAGGGTGGACGGCATAAAATATAATGTCGTTTATAGAAGCAGCTCAAGCGTGTATAAGCAGAATGCCATCTCTAAGGCCACGCTTGATAAGCTTATACCCATGCTTGAAAACGTCACAAAAAGCAAGCTCAACGGCACGGGTCAGTGGCTAAGGGTGAAGCGCTGCACAGTTGCCGCCAAAACAGGTACGGCTGAGATAGGCGACGATAAGGCGCGTGTCATATCGTGGTTCGCGGGCTTTAGAACGGGGGTTGAGCCGGAGGACGCAAGGCTTGTGCTGGTAATGCTTGAGGCGCCGTCGACCGACGAATTTTCAAAGCTCAAATTCGATATAGCAAGGGAGCTGCTGGAGCTGCCCACAAAGTAGGGGCGAGCATGCGCGCCGCGCACCAATCACGCATGCACGCACCAACAATGTATATGTATGCAAGTATTTTTGCATACAAACATTCACGCAGCTCTATTTGCTAATACCGCCGCCGCCGTTCATTAGCTTTGCTTATACAAATGCACAGGTAAATGATAAAAACAAGAAAAAATATATGCAAAATCTCCGCTTTTCGCTTTGAATATATCAAACTCTGTGTTATTATGATAAAGGTGTCCCGCCTACATACGGGATACTATGTATGCAAACAATTATAGGAGGTTTTGAATCCATGGCCAATGCAAATGGCGCTCGAAAAGAACAATTCGAGAAGCTTGACGAGATCATTGCTGAGTGGAAAGACGTCCCCGGCGGACTTCTGCCCATATTGCAGCACGCGCAGGAAATAATGGGCTGTGTCGATGAAGAGGTGCAGAATTACATCTCCGACAAGACCCATACGCCCAGAAGCACAATCTTCGGCGTATCCACTTTCTATTCGCTTTTCACGCTTACTCCCAAGGGAAAGTACAAGATAGGCCTGTGCCTTGGAACCGCGTGCTATGTGCGTGGCAGCCAGCTTGTGCTTGACGAGCTTGAAAAGGAACTCAAGGTAAAGGTTGGCGAGACCACGGAGGACGGCATGTTCACCCTTGACGCCACTCGTTGCATAGGCTGCTGCGGCCTTGCGCCCGCTATGATGATAAACGACGAGGTTTTCGGCAGAATGGAGCCCAGACAGGTCAGCGGCATAATAGCCGACTTCCGTTCCAGGGGTTAAAATCTGAAAGCAAGCTTTCATGCTTTAACCTTCGGTTAAAATCTGAAAGGATGCTTTCGCAAGCGAAAGCTTAGGTCATAAGGCTATGATGATGAAGGAGATATCCCTTCATGTGCTGGATATAGTCCAGAATTCGCTCAGCGCGGGCGCAACGCTCATTACCACCCGCGTTAGTGTGGAGCATGCAAAGGATAGGCTCGAGGTGAGCGTTGAGGATAACGGCAAGGGCATGAGCGAGGAGTTTGCAAAAAACGTCGTAAGCCCTTTCACCACCACAAGGACCACCCGCAAGGTGGGCTTGGGGATACCTTTCTTCAAGGCGGGAGCCGAGGAGACGGGCGGCACGTTTGAGCTTAGATCAAAGCTTGGCGTGGGCACATATATATGCGCCGTTTACGTTATCTCCAACATCGACAGGCCGCCCTTGGGCGATATGGCCGAAACGATGTATACGCTCGTCATGTGTAATGAAAAAGTCGATTTTGTGTACGATTACACGGTCGATGAAAATGCGTTCGTGTTCGACACCAGGGAAATAAGGCAGACGCTCGGCGACGGCGTGCCTTTCACGGAACCCGCTGTCAGCGAATGGATGAGGGAATATCTTTATCAAGGAATAGAAGAATTAAACGGAGGTGTCTAAAATAATGAAGTCCTTACAGGAACTCGAAGCGATCCGTCAAAAGACGCTCGAAAACATCGGTCTCCGCAAGGAGCATAACGGCACGCGTATAGTCGTCGGCATGGCGACCTGCGGCATAGCGGCAGGCGCGCGCCCCGTGCTCGCAGCGTTCATGGACGAGGTTGCAAAGCGCTCGCTCCAGAACGTCACCGTGGCGCAGACGGGCTGCATAGGCGTATGCCGTCTTGAGCCTATCGTTGAAGTATATAAGCCGGACGAGGAGAAGGTGACTTACGTTAAGGTCACTCCCGATATGGTCGGCCGCATAATAACCGAGCACATCGTTAATAACAAGGTCGTTGATGAATTCACGATAGGTTATTACGAGTCGCACAACAAGTAAGCGTTGGAGGTAAAGTATGGAATTCTTTCGTTCGCAGGTTTTGATCTGCACAGGAACCGGCTGCTCGTCCTCCAACTCTCATGGTCTTATCACCAAGTTTGAGGAAGAGTTAAAGATACATGGCCTCGAAAAAGAAGTAAAGGTAGTGCCTACCGGCTGCTTCGGTCTTTGCGAGAACGGCCCCGTGGTTATAATCTATCCCGAAGGCGCCTTCTACAGCCACATCAAGGTTGACGACGTATCAAGGATAGTATCGGAGCACCTTCTTAAAGGCCGCATAGTGACCGACCTTCTTTACAAGAAGAGCCTCGATGAAAAAAAGAACGTCCGCTCGCTCGACGAGGTGGAGTTCTACAAAAAGCAAAAGCGCGTTGCGCTGCGCAACTGCGGCGTTATAGACCCTGAGAACATAAACGAATACATTGCGTTCGACGGCTATAAGGCGCTGGCCAAGGCGCTCACCGAAATGAGCCGCGACGACGTTATAGACGTTATCACCCGCAGCGGTCTGCGCGGCCGCGGCGGCGCGGGCTTCCCCG
>CAZZNN010000211.1:0-3516 GCA_964655605.1 uncultured Oscillospiraceae bacterium | reverse complement strand
CAAGGAGGGCACTATACTCACCGTATCCAAAATGGTGAGCGAGGCTATGGAGCGCGGCGTAGCGGCGGGGGACAACGTGTATTCGCTGGTCGATCTTATGATAGACGAGGGCGAGGCGGCCGTGAGACTCACACCGGAGCTGCTGCCGGTTTTAAAAGAAGCGGGAGTTGTGGATTCGGGCGGCAAGGGCCTTATAACCATATTCCACGGCTTTAAAATGGCGCTCGACGGCGAAGAAGTGGACGAATTGGACGCGCTGGTTGCGAGTATGAGCGACGGTGCGCCTGCACAGCCCGCGCAGATGGATAACGACGCGGCGATACTGGAGGATCTTGAGGATATTCAATTTGGTTATTGTACGGAATTTTTTATTACTCACCTCAGCGATTCCTTTAGCGACGCGGAGCTTGAAAAGCTGCGTGACAAGCTTGTTAAGATAGGCGACTCGGTGGTGCTTGCAAACGACGCGGACTTTATAAAGGTTCACGTTCACTCAAATTATCCGGGCAAGATATTGCAGTTTGCGCTGCGTCTTGGCGAAATAGACAAGGTGAAGATAGAGAATATGCGCGAGCAGAACCGCGAGCTGCTTGAAAATCTTAAAAAGAATGAAAAAGAGATAGCCATGATAGCCGTAAGCGCAGGCGAGGGGCTATCGGAGGTGTTCACCCAGCTTGGCGTGAGCTATGTGATAGCGGGCGGGCAAACCATGAACCCAAGCATAGACTCCATTGTGAAGGCGATAAAAAAGGTCAATGCGCGCAACGTGGTGATATTGCCAAACAACTCAAACATTATTCTTGCCGCGCAGCAGGCGGCGGGGCTCAGCGAGCGCAATGTGGCCGTTATCCCCACAAAGACCATGCCCCAGGGCATAGCGGCGGCCACCGCCTTTGATATGGAGGCGAGCCTCGACACCAACGCCCGCGCTATGGAGGAAGCCGCCATGAATATAGTCTCGGGCGCGGTAACCTACGCTGTGCGCAAAACGCATGTGGACGATAAAGAAATAGACGAGGGCGACATCTTGGGCATAATGGATAACAAGATAGTCGAAACCGGCCACAGCGTAGACGGAACGACCGTTGCGCTCATAGACAAAATGATAGAAAAGCGGCCTGAGGACACGGTTGTAACCATTCTTTACGGCGAGAACGTAGATGAGGAAAACGCGGCGGCGCTGATTAAAACGCTTGAGGAGAAATATCCTGACGCCGAGTTTGCGGTGCAGGCGGGCAAGCAGCCGCTATACTATTATTATATAAGCGTGGAATAAATGCAGCAAGCGCTTACAACCCTAAAGGGCATAGGTCCCGGCCGAGCGGAGCTATTCGCGCGGCTGGGCCTTTTTTGCGTGCGCGATATAGCGTATTTCGCGCCTCGCGCTTATAAGGATTACAGGGAAGCCAAGCCGCTCATGGCCTATTCTCACGGCGAGGACGCGGCGGTGCGCGTGAAGCTGCTCACATCGCCAAAGCGCGCGCGCGTAAGAAAGGGCATGGACATAGTGTCCGTCAGAGCGACGGACGGCGTTATGCAGCTTCAGCTCGTTTGGTACAATCAGCCGTATCGCGCGCAGGGGCTTTTTGCGGGGCAGGAGCTTTACGCGATGGGGCATGTGGATAAGTCCAAGGGCGCAAAGCTTGTCAATCCGCAAACGGCGAGCGAGCTGCCGGGGATAGTGCCCGTATATAAATCTGTGCGCGGCCTTTCGCAAAATGTGATACGCGAAGCGGCCATGGCGGCCGCAAAGCGTGTGGCGGAGGAATCGCTCCCCGGCGAAATGATAAAAAAATATTCTCTCGCGCCGCTTGACGAGGCGCTTTTGACGCTGCACGCGCCCGAGTCCTTTGAGGCGCTCGAGAGAGCCAAGCGGCGGCTCGCATTTGAGGATATGCTCATATTCTCGCTCATGCTCGCGCTTTTAAAGCGCGAACGCGAGGGAGAGGTGGGCTACGCATTTGATATGCGCGGCGTGAAGGCCGAATTCTTGAAGCTTCTGCCCTATAAACCAACGGCCGCGCAGGAGCGCGCCATGGACGAGATTGCGGCCGATATGGCTTCGAGCAAGCGCATGAATAGGCTCGTTCAGGGCGACGTTGGCAGCGGCAAAACGGCGGTGGCGATGTTTGCAATGTTTGCCGCCGCCAAAAACAGGCGGCTTTCAATGCTCATGGCGCCAACGGAGATACTCGCCGCGCAGCATTATAAAACGCTTGGCGCGCTTTTCGGCTCGCGCGTGGGGCTTATAACGGGCGGCATGAAAAAAAGCGAAAAGGACGCCGTTTTAAGCGATGTGGAAAACGGAAGCTGCCTCATGCTGATAGGCACGCACGCGCTTTTATACGGCGAGACGGCGCGGCTTTCGCCCGCGCTCGTGATAGCGGACGAGCAGCACAGATTCGGCGTGCGCCAGCGCGCAAAAATAGCCGATGGCGGCGAGCGCGTGCCTGATACGCTCATAATGTCCGCAACGCCCATACCAAGAACGCTCGCGCTTTTGATCTACGGCGATCTCGACCTATCTGTGATAGACGAACTGCCTCCCGGCAGAAAGCCGATAAAGACCCGCATAGTTCCCTTGGAAAAGCGGGACGCTATGTATGATTTCATAGATAAAAACAGCGCCTTGGGCGGCGCGGCTTACGCCGTGTGCCCGCTCGTGGAGGATTCGGAGGAGCTCGAGGGCGTTTTGAGCGTCACCGCGCTTTATAAGGAGCTGTCTGCGCGCATGAAAAATTCGCGAGTCGCGCTTTTGCACGGCGGTATGGCGGGCAAATTAAAAGACGCGGCGGCGCGCGCTTTTGCGGACGGTGAAACGGACGTGCTCGTGGCGACCACGGTTATAGAGGTGGGCGTGGACGTGCCGCGCGCGAATATTATCGCCGTTGAAAACGCGGAGCGCTTCGGCCTTGCTCAGCTTCACCAGCTTCGCGGCCGCGTGGGACGCGGCGGGCAGGAGGCATATTGCTTCCTTCTTGGCGACGCCGAAAATGAAAACGCAAAAAAACGCCTTGAGCTTTTAACAAAGCTCAACAGCGGCTTTAAGCTTGCCGAGGAGGATCTTATAATGCGCGGTCCCGGCGAGCTTTTAGGCTCAAGACAGCATGGCGAGGGCGAGCTTGCCGCAATGGCGCTCGCCGCCGATATGGACGTGCTCCGCGCGGCAAGAGAAGCCGCCGACGCGCTCAAAAGCGAGGGCGGCGAGTGGCACGCGAAGCTTTGCGCCCGCGCCGAGGCCGCGCTCAGCCTCGCAAGGGGCAACATAAGCCGAAATTGAATTTTTGATGTTCAAAATTTAGGCTTGAAATATTTTTTGCTTAAATTCCCATTCATATCATCTTCTTTCGCGGGCAAATTAAGCTTGCGCAGTGAAATTATCAGCCGCGCAATACCATAACGAAAGGAGACGCACAATGGCCAGCAATAAGGAAAACAAGAAAATGCTTGAGAACTTCAAAAGCGAAGTTGCTTCATCCCTTAACGTGAATCTCAATAAGGGCTATAACGGCGATA
>CAZZNN010000210.1:0-3518 GCA_964655605.1 uncultured Oscillospiraceae bacterium | reverse complement strand
GGCTTGCTCCCGCCGCCCCCCGCGCCCCACAGCCAAAAAACAATCCCCGTAGGGCGGGGGCTTGCTCCCGCCGTCCCCCGCGTCAGCTCTCCCCTTCACCCAACCTCATGGCAGGCGCACCAGTGGCCTTTGGCCACTTCTTTTAATTCCGGCTCGCATTCCCTGCATTTATCCGTCGCCTTTTCGCACCTTTTTCTGAACCTGCAGCCGCGCGGGGGGGATATGGGGCTTGGAACGTCGCCCTTTAATATTATGCGGTGACGCTCGCGCTCAAAGCCCGGGTCGGCCGCCGGTATGGCGGAGAAAAGCGCCGTCGTATACGGGTGCTTGGGGTGCGCGTAAAGCTCCATGCTGTCCGCCATCTCCATCACCTTGCCAAGATACATCACGCAAACCCTGTCCGAAATATTCTTCACCATGCTAAGATCGTGCGCTATGAATAAATATGTAAGCCCCATCTCTTTTTGAAGCTGTATCAAAAGATTCACCACCTGCGCCTGTATGGATACGTCCAAAGCCGAAATAGGCTCGTCGCACACGATGAAATTCGGGTTTATCGCAAGGCTCCTCGCTATGCCTATCCTCTGGCGCTGGCCGCCCGAAAATTCGTGCGGGAAGCGGTTTGCGTGCTCCTTGCTTAACCCCACCTTCTCAAGCGCGTCGTATATGACCCGCTGGCGCGCCTCGCCCTGGTAAAGCTTGTGAATGTCTATGCCCTCGCCTATTATGTCGCCCACGGTCATGCGCGCGTCGAGCGAGGCGTAAGGGTCCTGAAATATCATCTGCGCCTTGCGCGCGAACGCCTTGCGCTCCTGCTTATTAAACTTTGTTATGTCCTCGCCTTCATATAATATGCTGCCGGAGGTAGGCTCGTAGAGCTTTACGAGCGTGCGCCCAAGCGTGGACTTGCCGCAGCCCGATTCGCCCACCAGCCCGAACGTCTCGCCCTTCATTATGGAAAAGCTCACGTCGTCCACGGCCTTTAGGTATTTCTTGCCTATCGCGAAATATTTTTTGAGATGCTCTATTCTCACAAGCTCGGTTGCGTTGGTTTCCATATTTTTTGCCTCCAACAATATATTGTATGAAGCATACCACGATATTTTTGTCAAGTAAAGAGAAAAAGGACAAATTTCATTATAGGTAAAATCGGTTTTACGCTTGACCCCGCGTGCGCGACGGCGCTGTGAGCGCCTAAAATAAGGCGGTTGAGCGCTATACGGCATAGGCGGAGCACATTTTGCCGCTAAAAAAACTTATGACATAAGTAAAAATGTCGTTGCAATTTGAACCGAGCGTGATATAATGGTGACATAAAATTGTGTCTGAATAAAAACTAAACTAGAATAATTGAAAAAAAACTACTTGCGCTTTCGCGCGAAACACGATAAACTACTGCCTTATATATTATATTTATATATTTATATATTGATTTGGATGCGGCGGCCGGTCGAAAAAAACTCACGCGACCGCCAGTGTTTAAATAAACAAACAAGCTAGGGAGGAAAACCGCATGAAAAAACTCAGAAACGCATTGTGCGTGCTGCTAATGCTCGCCATGACGCTTACGGCGCTGACCGCGTGCCAAGGCACGCCCGCAAACACGCCAGCCGATCCGGCCGCTCCCGCGACGGACCCCGCCGCGCCCGCCGCCGATCCCGCAACTCCCGCAACCGAGCCGGTTCCCGCGGACGCGAGCGATCTCGCAGACGATCAGGAGCTTATATTCTCGCTCACCTCTGTTCCCACGATAGACCCGCAGCAGTTTAACGCCGCTTCGAGCTATGTTGTTATGAAGGCGTTTGGCGAGGGGCTTATCCGCACCTCCAAGGGCATAGTGGGCCCCGGCGTCGCATCGAGCTGGGAAGTCAGCGACGACAATATGAAAATGACCTTCCATCTTCGCGACGGCGCGTGCTGGAGCGATGGCTCGCCGCTCACGGCGCAGGATTTCGTCTACGCGTTCCAGAGGCTTGTTGACCCGGAGAAGGGCTTTAGCTATAACTGGGTGCTCGCTGAAATAAAGAACGCGACGGATATAATGTGGCCGGCGGACGGCGTTGCGCCGCTTGCAAAGGAGGAGCTTGGCGTATCCGCGCCGGACGATAAGACGTTCGTTATAGAGTTTTCAACTCCCGCGCCTTACTATCTCGGCTTCCTTGATATGCCCTGCTTCTATCCCGTAAAGAAGGAGCTCGTTGAGCAGTATGGCGACGAATACGCCATGAGCGCCGATAAGCTTCTCACGAACGGGCCGTTCACGCTCACGGAATACATAGTTGACCAGACCATGACTATGGTTCCCAATGAGAACTATTGGAATAAGGAAGCTGTTACGCTTAAAAAGGTCACAGTGCTCACCATGGAAACCGAGGCCGCTTTCGCCATGTTTGAAACCGGCGAGCTCGACATAGCCAATATCCCCGTGCCCATGGCGCCCGCGTATATAGCCGATCCCACCATGCTGCCCGACGCCAAGATGGACACGTTCATGTCCGGCGCGGTTGACTGGTACTGCATAAATCTCGCCAGCGAGACTAATCCCATACTTGGCAACAAGGATTTCCGCCTTGCGCTCAACTATGCGCTCGACCGCGAGCAGTATGTGGCCATAGCCTCGAGCGGCCTGTACGCTCCCGCGACGCGCTTCGTGCTTCCGCTTGTTGCGGGCAGCACCGAGGGCAAATATTATTGCGACGAATATCCTGTGGACGTTTATAAATCCACGGCCGAATTGGATAAGGCCACCGAGCACCTAAACGCCGCCATGACCGCCATGGGCATAAGCGATCCCTCCGAAATTTCCATAGCGCTCAAGATAAGCGACGACGCCACCGCCAAGCTCATAGTTGAAAACTGCCAGGATCAGTGGCAGAAGGCGCTGGGCATAAACGTGACCATTGAGACTGTGACCTATAAGGCCATGCTCGCGGACCGCGTATCCGGCACGTTCGACCTCATCTACGCAGGCTGGATGCCCGACTATGACGATCCGTACACGTATCTATCCTACTTCGTATCCACCAACTCGCAAAACGGCGGCAAATTCTCAAACGCTCGCTACGATGAGCTTGTAAACACCGCCAACAATTTTGCCGACGCGGATACGCGCTTGAAGATGTATCAGGAAGCTGAAACCATACTCATGGAAGAAGCGGGCATAGTACCCCTTCAGGTGCGCCAGGTACCCTACGCCATGAATCCCAAGCTTGAGGGCGTTATAAGACATTACCTCGGCAGCGATTTGGACTTCGCGTTCTCGTATTTTGTTAAATAGCTAGTCTCACACGGGGCGGGGGGAGATTACCCTCGCCCCGAAATATCCCCGCGGCCGCCGCGAACCGCACCCGGACGGACAGCCGTAGGGCGGGGGCTTGCTCCCGCCGCAAAATATCCCCGCTGCCGCACCCGGACGGACAGCCGTAGGGCGGGGGCTTGCTCCCGCCGCAAAATATCCCCGCTGCCGCACCCGGACGGACAGCCGTAGGGCGGGGGCTTGCTCCCGCCGCAAAATATCC
>CAZZNN010000209.1:0-3523 GCA_964655605.1 uncultured Oscillospiraceae bacterium | reverse complement strand
GCACCTCCGCGCCAAAGCCCATGAGCTTTTTGCCGGTGCGCTTTTGGATTATATCCTCTATTCCGGCAAACGCGCCGCCGCAGATAAAGAGGATATTCTTGGTGTTTATCTGAATGAACTCCTGATGCGGGTGCTTGCGGCCGCCCTGCGGCGGTACGCTTGCTACAGTGCCTTCAAGTATCTTTAAAAGCGCCTGCTGCACGCCCTCGCCCGAAACATCGCGCGTTATGGACGGATTTTCGCTCTTGCGGGCAATTTTATCTATTTCATCGATATAGATAATGCCTTTTTCAGCGCGCTCAACATCGTAGTCAGCAGCCTGAATGAGCTTTAAGAGAATATTTTCAACGTCCTCGCCAACATAGCCCGCCTCGGTGAGCGAGGTGGCGTCCGCAACGG
Organism: uncultured Oscillospiraceae bacterium; assembly: GCA_964655605.1. GTDB lineage: Bacteria > Bacillota > Clostridia > Christensenellales > CAG-138 > CAZUUR01. The sequence continues at coordinate 3,124 of CAZZNN010000209.1, read as the reverse complement.
CGAAAGGAACTTTCAGTATTTTTGCAAGCGTTTCAGCCAGCATTGTTTTGCCGCAGCCGGTTGGCCCCAACATAACGATATTGCTCTTTTGCAGCTCAACATCGTCTTTATTTTTTGCGTCTGCCGGCACGCTGATGCGCTTATAGTGATTATACACCGCCACCGCGAGAGCGCGCTTTGCATAGTCCTGCCCGATAACGTATTCGTTTAGCACATCGACTATTTCCTTGGGCTTGGGTATTTCCTCAAGCGCGGGCGCGCTTTGAGTTACCTCGTCGTCCATTATTTCGCTGCATAGCTCCACGCACTCGTTGCAGATGAATACACCGGGGCCGGCGATTATGCGGCTCACCTCGTCCTGCGATTTGCCGCAAAACGAGCATTTCACCTTGGCATTTTCGTCGTATTTAGTCATCTAATTCTCCTATTACCTTTTGGGAGCTATTATCTCGTCTATAAGCCCGTAAGCCTTGGCTTCCTCCGGACTCATAAAATTATCACGTTCGGTATCCGCCTGTATTTTTTCAAGCGGCTGGCCTGTGCGCTCCGCGAGTATTTTATTCAACTTGGTTTTTGTGCTCAAAAGCCATTTGGCGTGTATCTCCACATCGGTCGCCTGACCGCGCGCGCCGCCCAAGGGCTGATGGATCATTATTTCACTGTTGGGCAGGCATCTGCGCTTGCCCTTGGCGCCCGCCGTAAGGAGGAACGCGCCCATGCTTGCGGCCATGCCTATGCAGATAGTGCCAACCTCGCATTTGAGATACTGCATGGTGTCATATATTGCCATGCCGGCAGTTATGGAGCCGCCCGGGCTATTGATATAGAGGCTTATATCCTTATCCGGGTCGTCGGCCTCAAGAAAAAGCATTTGCGCCACGACCAAGTTCGCTTCGTAATCGTCTATTTCGCCGCTGAGGAATATTATCCTATCCTTTAATAGCCTTGAGTAGATGTCATACGAGCGCTCGCCGCGATTAGTTTGTTCTACTACTACGGGGATAAGGCTGCTCATTTATCGTTCTCCTTTTATTCCGTTTTTTCTGCCGGCTTCTTTGCGGCCTTTTTGGGTTTTTCCTCGGCTGCGCCCTCGGCTTCGGCCTTCTTTGCGGTCTTCTTAGGCTTCTTCTCTTCTTCCTTCTTTTCAACGAGCTTGGCGTTGGCGACGATGAAGTCGAGCACCTTGCCCACCACTATTTGATCCGCAAAATAAAGCTTATCATTATCGCTTATGTTCTTTTTAAATTCTTCCGCACGCTCGCCAAAGCGCTTTGCGTATTCCTCTATTTTGGCTTCTATCTCATCGGGCTCGGCCTTTACGTCCTCAGCCTTGGCTATAGCCTCCATTACGAGCTGCATGCGCACGCGCTCAGTGGCTTCGCCGCGCATTTCCTCGCGCGCCATATTTTCGTTGGTGCCGGTGTATTTGCAGTAATCCGCAAAATTGAGGCCCTGCATGCTAAGGCGATAGTCTATATCCTGCACCATTTGGTCTATCTGATGCTCGACCATGGCTGTGGGCAAATCTATCTTGGCGTTCGCCGCGGCCTTGCGGATAGCTTCGTCCTCAATCTGAGTCTTGGCTTCCTGCTCAAGCTTCTCGGATAAAATGCGCTTTTTGTCAGCGCGGAAATCCGCTATGGTATCAAATTCGGAAACGTCCTTGGCAAAATCATCGTCCGCCGCTGGCAGCTCCTTTTTTTGTATGGAATTCACCTTCACATGGAAAACGGCTTCCTTGCCGGCAAGATTTTCGGCATGATATTCTTCAGGGAAAGTGACGGTTATATCCTTTTCCTCACCTATATTTATGCCTACCATGCCTTCTTCAAAGCCGGGTATAAACGAATGTGAGCCGATTACGAGCTTTTGATCCTCCGCGGTGCCGCCATCGAACTTAACGCCGTCAACGCTGCCTGAATAATCGAGGTTGACCGTGTCGCCATCTTCGACCGGCCTTGAAACGTCCACATAACGGGCTATCGCTTCACGCTCCTTATCGATTTCGGCGTCTACCATAGCGTCCGTAACATTATACTCGCGCTTTTCCACTTCTATACCCTTGTACTCCCCAAGTACGACCTCGGGACGCACCTCAACTTCGGCTTCAAACACCATGTCCTTGCCCTTTTCACACTCGACTATATTTATCGACGGGTGGTCAACGGGTTTTACGTCGTGCTCTGTAAGCGCCGCTTCATACGCCGCGGGATATACTATATCGAACGCATCGTCGAAGAAAGCGAGTTCGCCATACATGCTCTCTATCACCTTGCGGGGCGCTTTGCCCTTGCGGAAGCCCGGCACATTGAATTTGCCGCGTGCCTTTATATACGCCTTCTGCATTGCGTCCTCAAAAACGTCCGCCTTGACCTGAATAGTCAGTTTTACTTTACTCCCATCGAGTTTTTCAAAAGTTGCCATAAGTTCCTCCGTTAAATAATTGGCAATGCCAAAAGCTATATGCTCCGAACATACCGCCGTCAGTATAGCTTATCACAAGGCATTGCCATTTGCAAACGTTACAGGAATGTTTTTTCTTCTTTTTCCCTTATAATTTGCAACTATTTCAAATTTACATAGTCCGCCGAAACATAGCCTAAAGCTCCGTCCGCTTTTATGAGGCACCAGCCGTCCGTTACGAGCAGCACTGTGATGGTTGACTTATTTGGCAGCAGCTTTATCTTGGCGTTTTGAGTGCCGGGGCCTGTGCGCATATTGAGTTCCGCCCTCGTGGTGGTTTGATACGCGCTCACGCTGGAGGCTATCTGCGGCACGCCCGCGCTGCCAGAGCTCACAAGGTCGGCATACGACTTATAGGCGAAGCCTATGGCTTCATTATATACAACATAGTACCAATCGCCCGTCACGCCGAGCACATTGAACACGGCTCCCGACGGCATTACTGAAACGACCTTGCTGCCCGATGTTGACGGCAGAGAGCGGATATTGAGCCTGCCGCGCGCCTTCGCCGTTGCAAGCGTAACGGCGCCGGTATTGGCGGTGACGCCGTCTCCCCCGCCGCTTCCAGGCGAGCTGCCCGCTCCAACCTGAACAGGGGCATTGACGGTGGCCTTTACATATTTTGCGGATATATAGCCGTGCATGCCCTTATACTCCGCTT
>CAZZNN010000208.1:0-3528 GCA_964655605.1 uncultured Oscillospiraceae bacterium | reverse complement strand
GCCGCATTTTGGGCGATAACGGGCATCTTTCAAACGACGCCGCGGGCGCGGCGCTAACGAGGCTTTATCAAAGCGGGCTTAGACGCGCGGTGCTTGGGCATCTTTCAAAGGAAAACAACCTTCCGTCGCTCGCGCAGAAAACCGTTGAGAGCGCGCTCGACGAGGCTCAGATATACGATTTTGAGGTTGCAGTCGCGCCGAGGGAAACGCTCACGCAGATATACAGCCTTTAATGGCGGCAAAGCCGTTCCCCCCGTCCTGAGCGGCGGCAAGATGATTATTTGGAGAGATTAAATGAAGCTAAAGCTTTCAACCGCAACTCGCGCCAGCTACACAGTTATGCTATCGGCGGCCGTATATTTAGCCGTGTGCATGGTGATAAGCGGCATAGACACTCAGGGCGACATATTGAGGGAAAGCGCGCTGTCGGCGCTGTTCGTGTCGGTAGGGGCTATCTTTCTGCCCGCGTTTTTATTCTGGCAGCTTCAGGGGGAGCCGTTTTGCGCTATGCGTTACGGCCTCAAGCGCGTGCCGGTGTCGCTCATGCTGCTCGCGGTGCCTGTGGGCGTGGCGCTATACATGCTTTCGGGCGGGCTTTCCACATTTTGCGAGCTTATTGCCGCAAACATGGGGTTTAGCGCCGCACCGAAGGTGCAGCTCGACGTATCGGGCTGGCGCATAGCGGGCACGTTCGTGGTGTCGGCGCTGATACCCGCCATCGCGGAGGAATCGCTCTTTCACGGCGTGCTGCTCTTTGCGTGGGCGGACGTGCAGCGTCCGTATAACCTTAAAAAGCGCGCGGTGGGCGCGGTGCTTTTATCATCGCTCATATTCGCGCTGTTTCACTGCGATATTGTGAATTTTATCCCCATATTCATCACCTGTGTTACAATGGGCGCCGTGGCCTACGTTACGCGCAGCGCGGAGCCGAGCATGGCTGTCCATTTTACCATGAGCGCCATAGGCATAGTGTTTTACGCCATAGACGGCGGCTCCGGCGCGGGCGAATACGCCCTCTTGGGCTTTGATGAAAATACGGGCGCGATAATATATATTATCGCGGGCGCGGCGCTGCTTGCGCTATCGCTCGTTTGCTACAGGATAGGCATTAAAAAGAGCGCGGTACGCGAGAAGCGGGCGCTTGAGATGATAAAGAAAATGTTTGAGGAAATGGAAACGGGCGATATGGCGCCCATGATAAAGCACTTTAAGGAATCGATAGAGCATATTGAAAAGGCGGAGGCGGAGGCGCAAAAGCCGCTGACCCAGGCCGAAGCCGCCGCGCAGAAGGCGCAAAGGCCGGACGAGGAGCCTATCGCGCGGCTTTTGCGCCTGGCGCCGCTGCTATTTACCTTCGCGCTTTTGATTTCGCTTAATATTTTGATGCTTACAGCAAGATTACCTAAATAAAAGGAGAACGACAAATGATACGCTTTGAATGCGACTATGCGGAGGGCGCGCACGAAAACGTGCTAAAGCGCCTCGTGGAGACCAACATGGAGTCCACCGAAACCTATTCCGAGGACGCTTACTGCGCCCGTGCCCGCGAGCTTATCAAAAAGGAGCTTGGCGGCGAGGGCGAAAACGCCGACATACACTTTCTCGTGGGCGGCACGCAGACGAATCTCACCGTTATATCGGCGGCGCTTAGGCCGCACGAGTGCGTTGTGGCGGCGAAAACGGGGCATGTGAACGTGCATGAGACGGGCGCTATCGAGGCGACCGGCCACAAGGTATATACGCTTGACACCATAGATGGCAAGCTGACGGCGCAAATGGTGGAAAAGACGTTTCTCGACCATAAAAATGACGAGAGCTACGAGCATATTGCAAAGCCCAGGCTCGTTTACATCTCAAATCCCACCGAGCTTGGCACCACATACGATAAGGCCGAGCTTGAGGCGCTATACAAAGTGTGCCGCGAAAACGACATGCTGCTTTATATGGACGGGGCGCGCCTTGGCTGCGCGCTCACGCTAGATGGCTGCGACTTGACTTTGGCGGACTGCGCGCGGCTCACGGACGTATTTTTCATCGGCGGCACGAAGCACGGCGCGCTCTTTGGCGAGGCTGTGGTGATAACGAGGGACGAGCTGAAGAAGGATTTCCGCTTTATTATCAAGCAAAAAGGCGGCATGCTCGCAAAGGGCAGGCTTTTGGGGCTTCAATTCGAGGCGCTCTTTACGGACGGGCTTTACTATAAGCTCGCAAGGCATTCCGTTGACATGGCAATGCTCATAAAGGCCGCGTTTATTAGCAAGGGCTTTGAGCTGGTCGCGCCGAACGGCACCAATCAGCAGTTCGTAAAAATGCCTTATGACAAGGCCGACGCGCTAAAACGCGATTTCGCCTTTGCGGTGATAGACCGCACGCATGAGGATTACGAGGTGCTGCGTTTTTGCACCTCCTGGGCGACAAAGCGCGAGGACGTGGACGCGCTCGCGCGCGCGATAATGTCATTGTAAGTGAAAAGTTGTAAATGAACGCGGAGTAATGTATAATAGCATATTGGCTGGCAGTTATAATAAATGGAGGATAAAGAAATGCTGTTCACAAAGGCCCATGGCTTGGGAAACGATTTTGTGATTATAGACGATAGGAACGGGTCGATCCGCTCCGATAAGCGCAGTCCCGCGGATCTTGCGAGGCGCATTTGCGACAGGCACACCGGCGTGGGCGCGGACGGGCTTATACTCGTGTGCGAGCCGGAGGATGCGGCGCACGATTCCCTCATGCGTATATGGAACAGCGACGGCAGCGAGGCGGAGATGTGCGGCAACGGCATACGCTGCTTTGCCAAATATCTCTATGATTACGCCATAGTGCCAAAAACGCGCATGGCGATAGAAACGCCCGCCGGGCTTATGGAGATAGACCTCACCGTGGGCGCGAACGCCATGGTGGCCGCGAAGGTGGATATGGGCGTGCCCGAATTTGAAAACGACGGCAAATTTGAAAAGATTGTCGCGGGCGACAGAGAATTTATGATAGCTTCATGTCTTTTGGGCGTGCCGCACACCGTTGTGCTCACGGACGCGCTCAGCGAGGAGGAAATATTAAAATACGGTCCCATAATAGAAAAACTGCCGCGCTTCCCGCACGGGTCAAACGCCAACTTCGCGCATAAGATAGACTCAACTCACGTTGAGGTATGCACGTTTGAGCGCGGCGCGGGCATGACGCTCGCATGCGGTACGGGCGCGTCAAGCACGGCGGCGATACTTTGCCACGCGGGCATGGTGGGCAATGAGGTGGAAATGAGCCTTATGCTCGGCACGCTCACCATCACTATTGCGAAAGACGGCCACGTATACATGGAAGGCCCCGCAGAGGTCACGTTCGTGGGCGATTTCATAGCATAAAAATATGAAAGACTTCGTCTTTCATTTACGGAATTGAGACCTTCGCCGCGGGAGGCGCGACGATTTTGCTGACGCAAAACCGGTCACAATTCCCACCACCCAACGAGACTGCGTCTTTCATTTACGGAATTGAGACCTTCGCCGCGGGAGGCGCGACGATTTTGCT
>CAZZNN010000207.1:0-3559 GCA_964655605.1 uncultured Oscillospiraceae bacterium | reverse complement strand
GGCAACAATATAGCCCGTATTCTGTCCATGCGCGGCGAAAGCTCTGTAGCGCGCGGCCTTGCTCTTGAAAAAGAAGACGCGTCCATGCTGGACGCGAAGATAGAACTGTGCCGGGGCGACGTTACAGACGCGGCTTCCCTTGAGCGCTTTTTTCTTGGCGCGGACGGGGAGACGACAGTTATTCACGCGGCGGGGCTGATAGCTATATCCGATAAGGGCTCAAAGCTTATGGAGCGCGTGAACGTTGGCGGCACAAAAAATATTATAGAAATGTGCAAAAAGCACAATGTAAAGCGTTTGGTCTATGTAAGCTCGGTTCACGCGCTGCCAGTGCTGCCGCTTGGCACGCCGCAGAGCGAGATAGCGAGATTTGACCCCGACAAGGTGAGCGGCGCATACGCAAAAACGAAGGCTATGGCCTCAAATCTTGTGCTCGACGCCGCGCGCGACGGGCTGAACGCCGTGATAGTGCACCCATCGGGTATAATCGGGCCTAATGACTATGGCCACGGCTTCCTCGCGCAGCTCATAGAAAACTATGTCAGCGGCACAATATCCGCGTGCGTGCGCGGAGGCTACGATTTTGTAGACGTGCGCGACGTGGCGCAGGGCGTGCTTCTCGCGGCCGAAAAAGGCCGCAGCGGCGAGTGCTATCTATTGACTAACGAATATTACAGCGCCCTGTCGCTGCTCGACATGGTGAGCGACCTTACGGGCGTAAAGCGCATACGCACAGTGATACCGCTCGGCTTCGTTATGGCTATGGCGCCGCTCGCGGAGCTATATTTTAAGGCGAGGCACGAGCGTCCGCTATTTACGCGGGACTCGATGGCCATACTCGATTCAAACGCCTATTTTATAAATGATAAGGCGCGTAGTGAGCTTGGCTTTAAGCCGCGCCGCATGAAGGAGACTATGCGAGACACCGTATTTTTCCTAAAGGAGACCGGCAAGCTGCGCCGCCGCGTGAACGGCAAGGCTGTGACGGTGTGACGGCATAGCGCTGCCGATGTTTACATATAAGCGGAGCTTATGAAAAATGACGTATAAAGTCATTTTCATCATGACAGATATTCTGCATACTCGATTGACATGGGTTCGAAATGTGTGATATAACTAGAGCCGTGCCTAAGAATAAGTGGTGGAGTCTGTCATAGGATTTGCGCCTAGCGCCAGTCCTATTTATTTGAGGGTCGGAGGGAAAACCGTGAAATGCGCGCATTTTAGGTTTTTCTGAAGTGATTATGACAGAACTCTTTATTAGGGTTCTGTTTTTTCGTTGAGGACGCTTCATTTGCGTACCGCGGCGAACCCGCACAAATACGACGCCTCCTAAAGCGAGGGAGCTTCTCCCGAGCTGTCTTCATAAGCATAGATATTATTGAAGAAGGGGACCGTGGCAATGGAACCAAGTTTACAGCTGTTTTACAGCATCTCGTTTCTGACGGTGATTATCGCATTTGCGTTCGCCGCATATCTTTATCTCTGGGTTAAAAAGCAAAAGACCCACAATAAGCGCATTGAGGACATAGCGGAGCTTATAAAGGCGGGCGCTAACACATTCATGCGCCGCGAATACAGAATACTCGCGATATTCGCGGCCATAGCGGCCGTGGTAATATTCGTGCTGCTGCCAAAACCCGTATGGCAGGGCGATATTACGAAGAATATCTCCATAGCCCTCGCTTATATAGCCGGCACGGTGCTAAGCGCCATAGCCGGCAAGATAGGCATACTCGTGGCGACTCTTGCAAATTCAAGAGCGGCCGAAGCCTCAAAGGAAGGCATACGTCCGGCGTTTTTGATGGGCTTCCGCGGCGGCGCGGTAATGGGCCTCACGGTTGTGGGCTTCAGCCTTCTTGGCGTTGCGGCGGTGCTTTTAATAGTAGGCGACGCGGGCATACTTTTGGGCTTCTCGTTCGGCGCGAGCTCGCTTGCCCTGTTTGCTAAAGCGGGCGGCGGCATATTCACAAAGACGGCCGATATAAGCGCCGACCTCACCGGCAAGGTGGAGCTTGGCATACCCGAGGACGATCCGCGCAACCCCGCCGTTATAGCCGATAACGTTGGCGACAATGTTGGCGACGTGGCAGGCATGGGCGCAGACCTTTTCGATTCAAACGTGGCCGCAATGGCGTCCGCGCTCGTAATAGCGCAGTCGCTCGCCAACCCAGAGATCAACACCGCATTGGTGTTCTGCTATGCGGCGGCAGGGCTTATCGCCTCGATAATAGGCATAGCCTGTGCGCGCATAGGCAAAAACGGCAATCCCACCCATGCGCTCAATTCCTCCACTTATGTTACCACCGCCGTATTCCTGGCGCTCACCGCGCTTGCCACATGGCTATTTAACGGCTTTGAGTGGCGTATATGGGGCGCGTCGGCCGCCGGTCTTATAGTAGGCGTGCTAATAGGCATAACCACGGATTATTTCACAGACGATTCAAAGCCCATAGTTCGCAAGGTGGCGCACGCTTCGCGCTCAGGCTCGGCGTTCACCATACTTTCGGGCATATCCTACGGCTTTATTTCCGCGCTGCCCGCCATGGTTGGCATAGCTATCTCCGCTTTCGCGGCGTATATGCTCTGCGCGCCGCTCGGCGAGGGCTACGCGATATTCGGCATAGCTATGGCGGCGGTTGGCATGCTCTCGATAGTTGGCATGATAATCAGCAACGACGCTTACGGTCCCATAGTTGATAATGCTCGCGGCCTTGCCGAAATGGGCGGTCTTGGCGAAGACGCCATAAAGACCGCAGACGAGCTCGACAGCGCGGGCAACACCGTTAAGGCCGTTACAAAGGGCTTTGCCATAGGCGCGGCGGGACTCACGGTAATATCGCTGCTGGGCGCGTATATGTCCGAAGCGAACGCCGTGCTCGCTGAAATGGGCAAGGAGATAATAACTGGCTTTGATATAATGGACCCGGCCGTGTTCTTCGGCATATTGATAGGCGCTGCAATACCCGCCGTGTTCTCCGCTATGCTCATATTGGGCGTTGACAAAAACGCGCAGCGCATGGTGGCGGAGATACACCGCCAGTTCAAGGAAATAATCGGCCTAAAGGAAGGCAAGGAGGGCGTAACGCCCGAATATGACAAGTGCATAGATATAGCCACCACCGGCGCGCTGCGCGAGCTTATACCCGCCGGCCTTATGGCGATAGTGGCGACGCTCCTTGTGGGCTTCATAGGCGGCGTTAAGGCGATAGGCGGCTTCCTGCTTGGCAATATAGTAACCGGCCTGCTCTTTGCGCTCTTTATGTCCAACTCCGGCGGCCTTTGGGATAACGGCAAGAAATATATAGAGGCCGGAAACGAAGGCGGCAAGGGCAGCGAGGCGCATAAGGCCGCCGTCACGGGCGACACCGTAGGCGATCCATTCAAGGATACCGCGGGCCCGTCGATAAACACTCAGATAACCGTCGTATCGCTCGTAGCCTCGCTTATGGCTTCGCTCTTTGCGGCATTCTCACTGTTTGGTTGATAGAACCCCGCCCGCAGGCGACGCACCCCACCCGCGCCAATGCCGCAGGCCAGGCGCGTTCCCGCCGCAGCG
>CAZZNN010000206.1:229-3568 GCA_964655605.1 uncultured Oscillospiraceae bacterium | reverse complement strand
GCTCATTGAACTCCTTGCAGAAGCCCATGATGTTTACGCCGTGCTGACCAAGAGCCGGTCCGACCGGTGGTGCGGGCGTAGCTTTGCCGGCAGGGATCTGGAGCTTTACAAAGCCTGTGATCTTCTTTGCCATTTTTTATGTTCCTCCTAATTAAAAATGTGGTGCGAGCGGCATTTTTCTGCCTCCCACTATGAAAGCTCCTCTTTTGCTTCAAAAAAGGAGCGTTCAATCAAAGCTTTTGAACCTGGATGAAATCAAGCTCAACGGGCGTGTTGCGGCCAAACATGGAAACCGTCAGCTTTACCTTCTGACGCTCCGCATCAACTACCTCAACCGTGCCTATGAAGTTTTCAAGCGGGCCGGATACCACGCGGACGCTCTCGCCCACGGATATATCGAGCATAATGGGTATCTTCTCAACGCCCATCGCCGTGACTTCTTCATCGCTTAGCGGTATGGGCTTTGAGCCCGGCCCCACAAAGCCCGTGACGCCGCGCGTATTGCGCACGACATACCAGGTCTTGTCGTTCATGAACATTTTTATCATGACATAGCCCGGATATATCTTGCGCTGCGTTACCTTGCGCTTATCGTCCTTTACCTCAACAACTTCTTCGGTGGGGTATTTCACCTCGAGTATTATGTCGCCGAGGTCACGGTTCTTTATGGTTTTTTCAAGGTCTTCTTTGACCTTATTTTCATAACCTGAATAGGTATGCACAACATACCATTTGGCTTCCTCGGACATTATTCACTCCTCAAAATGTACTCAACCAACATTGTTGGTATTGGTAGCGCTGCCGTCCGCCGCGGGTACGCTCGCCGCGTCGGTGCCGCTCACGGGCAGACCCGTGGTACCGTCGATGGTTTGAGTGACGTCGGGGTTGCCTATGCCGGCAAGCGCGCCAAGGCCCTTACCAAACGCGAAGTCCAGCACGCCTATTATAACCGCGAAAAGCACGATAAAAGCCACGACCGTCGCCGTATAGGAGGCAAGCTCCTTGCCGGTGGGCCATGTGAGCTTTTTAAGCTCGCCCATCACTTCTTTGAAGAACTGGCCGATACGCTTGAAGATATTCGGCTTTTTCTCCTTATTGCCACCCTTTGCGGGGGTCTTTGCGTCTTTTGTTGCCATTTTGCTCTCCTTGCTTACTTTGCTTCTTTGTGCACGGTGTGCTTATGGCAGAAGCGGCAATACTTGCTGAACTCTATCCTGTCAGGATCGTTCTTTTTGTTCTTGAAGGTGTTGTAATTCCTCTGCTTGCATTCGGTGCAGGCCAAAGTGATCTTTACGCGCGATACTGATGCCATGGTTCTTCTCCTCCCAGTTTTAAACGGCTTATTGCCGGTATCATTATTTTACGCTCATATTTAAGGCAGGATCATATTGCGCCATACCTTAATAAAACCCCCAACGGGGGTAGCCTATATAATTTACCACACCTTAATGGCACTGTCAACGTTTTTTCCCCGCACCGGCGCAAAAAAAGCGCCGTTTTTGCGGTGGCACCGCATGTTGTGGTTCATATTTGCATAGACACAATAAAACTTGGCTTTCGCTCGCGAAAGCCTCCTATTGTGGGAATTGAGGGTGGTTTTGCGTCAGCAAAATCGCCATTGTAAAATGGCGAAAGCCTCAAAACCGGGTATGAAAGATTTATCTTTCATATCCATAGCTTTCGCTCGCGAAAGCCTCCTATTGTGGGAATTGAGGGTGGTTTTGCGTCAGCAAAATATCCGCCGCTCTCGGCGGATAAAGCCTCAAAACCGGGTATGAAAGATTTATCTTTCATACTTGTGCCTCTTGTTTCAATTTAAATGGTATGGTATCATAATTCAGATAGATTTTAAAGAATTTTTTTCATATACTATTTATAGGAAGCTATGGCTTTCTGATTTAAACGGCGTGCGGAGGAAGCGGCATGGTAAGAAACGACGGCGAATGTTTATTTGAATATCTCCATTCCATGCTGTTTGAGTTGGATGGTGAAGCGCCTCTGCGCGAGAGCGTCAGCGCGGACAATCTCATGCTCTACGACGAGCTTGTGAGGCTTAACGGCTGGCTTAGGGAATTTCGCTCGCTCGCGCACGCGATGCTCGCCGGCGACCTTGAGGGAATGTCCCCTTCATGCTATAACCCTATATGCACGGAGCTTTTGAGGCTGCGCGGCGAAATGCTCGAGCAGAAAAACCGTGCCGAGCGCGGCGAGGCGGGCGCTTTTGAGCCGTTGCCGCCCCGTTCTTTAGATGAATCGACCGATCTTTTATGCTCGCTCACGGACAATATGCTCGAATGGATAGTGGTGCTCGAGTCAACAGGGCGCGAGACGCTGTTTTTGAATCAATCCGCGCGCAATGCCTTCGAGCTCAATAAAACGCTCGCGCAATATCTCACCGAAAAGCTTGCCGCGTATACTGCGACGGAGTATTTCCGAGTATGGGAGATAGAGTGCAAGGCGCAGGACGTTGACATGCCGTATCCGGTGAGCTTCCGCGTGCAGACCTTCAACACCGTTTGGCGGGGACGCGAGGCTTGCGCTCACATAATAGTGGATATAACAGAGGAGCGTATGCACAATCTTTCAATGGAGCAATACGCTTATACGGACGCCGTGACCGGCCTTTCAAACCGCCGCTTCTGCCTTAAAAAGATAAACGAGCTTATTTATCGCGGCGAATCGTTTGTGATCTGCTTCATAGATATGGATGAGCTAAAAATAGTCAACGATGAATTCGGCCACAATGAGGGCGATGTTTACATAGAAAATATCGCAAAGACCATATCTTCGGTATTTCGCAGGAGCGATTTTGTATGCCGCATAGGCGGCGACGAATTCGTTGTGATAATGCCCGGCGCCAACGAGCGGCTCGGCCTCACCAGAATGAAGGAGGTTGACGAGCTTGTCGCCGCGTGCGCGAAGGAAAAGCGCTATGCCATGTCCGTAAGCTACGGCATAATATTTGCCGAATCCGGCTGCAACCTGAGCGCCGACGAGCTGTTATCCATAGCCGACGGCAGAATGTACGTCCACAAGGCCGCGAGGAAAAAATCAAGAGCGCAGCGGGACGGCGGAAGCGTGCTGTAGGGCGAGGGCGCGTTCGCAAAAATGCAATTCCGTAGGGGCGAACTGTGTTCGCCCGTTGTTTATTCGCCGCAAATTTGGATAACCGAACGGGCGAACTGTGTTCGCCCGTTCGGTGTTATATTCCAGCAGCAAAATATTTCCAGACAGCAAATAGCTTCGCGCAGCGGAACTATATTCCAGCACGAAATATTTTGCATAGCAAAATATTTCCAGACAGCAAATAGCTTCGCGCAGCGGAACTATATTCCAGCA
>CAZZNN010000206.1:0-129 GCA_964655605.1 uncultured Oscillospiraceae bacterium | reverse complement strand
CGAAATATTTTGCATAGCAAAATATTTCCAGACAGCAAATAGTTCCGCTTGCGGAACTATTTGCTGTTGTATTCAAAGAACCCTACGCCGGTTTTCCTGCCGAGCTTCTTCTCCTCGACCATCTTTATG
>CAZZNN010000205.1:2727-3594 GCA_964655605.1 uncultured Oscillospiraceae bacterium | reverse complement strand
CGGCGTACATGCCGCCGAAGCCGGATTATAAATCCCGGGGTTTATCGACAGTCTGCGGCGGGCGGATATTATCCGCCCGCCTTTGCTCTGCCTCTACTCCGCCAACATCACCATCAATTTTCTCTCGCCTATAAGCTGATAACCCAGCCTCTGCGCGTCGATTTTGCCCGCGAGGGAGCTGCTTGCGGCCTGCGCCATTTTAACTACAAGCTCGTTTGTGATGGACGCTTGAGTATCGCATTTGATAATAAACGCCCGGTCGCCAGCTTTATAGCGCGCGGCGAACGCCTCTGCTATTGCCTCGCCGTCGGCAGAATCAAAATTGGACGCGGTGTAGCCGGTGAGCGAATCGAAATAGGAGTCGTCCACGCATTTGGGCGCACAAAGCTCAATAAAACCATCGTAGCTCCTGTCCGAAAGCATCTGCTCGTCTGACAGCCTGAAATATACGCCTGGGCAGCCTGAATACTGGCAAAGCCCCGCGCTCGCGTCAAACGTGGCGTCGAGCTGAGTGTACTCGCCGTCTATTTTAGCTATGTTCCACGCGTGCGTGCCCGTGCCAGTTACCTCGCCCGGCACGCAGACGCACTCTATCCCCGCGAGATTGTATAGCAGGCACACGGCCTCCGCGTAGCCGTCGCACACGGTTTCGCCGCTCACGAGCGCATCGTAAAGATATGATGGCGTGGGCGTTTCCTCATATTTTATATTATGCGTGACGTATGAATACAGCGCGAGCGCAAGCTCGCCTTCATCGTTGGTGCCGGCCGCCAGGCCATCGCCGCCGGCTGCCAGGCCATTGGTGCCGGCTGCCAGGCCATTGCCGCCGGCTGCCAGGCCATTGATGCCGGCTGCCAGGCCATTGCC
>CAZZNN010000205.1:0-2717 GCA_964655605.1 uncultured Oscillospiraceae bacterium | reverse complement strand
GCGCAAGCTCGCCTTCATCGTTGGTGCCGGCCGCTAGGCCATTACCCTGTACGCTCTGAAGGATTTCCTGCGCCTTTAAATATGCGTCCAGCTTCTGCTGACGGTTCTTCGCGTCGAGCGAGGAGAGCGAGAACGAGAAGAAGGTCACAGGGCCGTTTGCCGAGCCGCAGGTGACGCTTGCAAGGTTTAGCTCCATGCTCGCCTCAAAGAACGGGTGATCCGCCGCGAGAAGCTTTACGCAGTCCGCCACGTCGTCGCCGTTGAGGGTGCGCGTTGAGAAGCATGCGCGCTCATAGCCATTGTCAAAGGCATAGATGAGCATGTCATAAACGAGCTTCGCGTCCGCGTCCATGGAGGAATAGAATATGTCGCTCTTTGCATCGCCGTAAGGCGTTTCATAGCGGCTCAATTCGTGCGCGGCAAGTATCTCGGCGGCGCCGCTTGAGCGCATGCCCTCGGCCGCGAAAAACGCGAACTCGCCCTCGTATAGCTTGCCGTCCGCGCCGGGTATGAGCTCGGATAGGCTCACGTTAGCGCCCGTGCGCCCATCAACATTGTCCCCGGGCAGCCAGCCGCTTATCTCGCTGTCGCCAGCGCCGCTAAGCGAGCCGTCGCACCCGACGCCCAAAATGGCAGCGCAAGCCGCCGCCAGTAAAATCAATATGCAGGAGTAAAACTCCCTGTTGCTTTTCTTATCCATACTTCTTTCCTCTTTATCGCAATAACCCCGGGATAGCCAAGAGCCACAGCCCTTGACTTTAAATCCGGCCTTGGCGGCATTAGCGCCAAAAACGGATAAAAGCCTGAGGCGAACCCACGTAGTATAGCACTAACGCATTTTGTAAACAATATGTTAATGCTGATATTTAAAATATACTATTCCCGCTCTTGACAGAAATGATAAGACGGTATAAACTAACAAAAATCGGAGAAACAGTGATAAAGAGGAGTACGCCATCACCCACGGCACAAGAGATTCGGGTTCACCGGCTGAAAGACCCGTTTGCATGAGGAGGCGGAAGGTCGCTTTTGAGTTTTTCGCGTGAATACGAATAGTATAGCGCGAAACGTTCGCCGCGTTACAGGCGTTAAGAGGAGCATGAACAAAAAATTTGTTCGCGCTCAAAAAAGGTGGTACCGCGAGCCCGCTCGTCCTTTTATGGACTGAGCGGGCTTTTTAATTTATATAGGAGGAAGAAAGAAATGAGCGAACTGCCAAAAAGCTATGACCACACGCTTGTGGAGGATAAGCTTTACAAAAAGTGGGAGGACAGCGGCTATTTTCACGCCGAGCCCAATCCCGATAAGCCGCCATACTGCGTGGTGATACCCCCACCGAATATAACGGGGCAGCTTCACATGGGTCACGCGCTCGACGAGACGCTTCAGGATTCGCTTATCCGCTATAAGCGCATGAGCGGCTACGAGGCGCTTTGGCTGCCCGGCACGGATCACGCGTCCATAGCAACGGAGGTAAAAATAATCGAAAAGCTCCGTCAGGAGGGCATAGACAAGCGCGACCTCGGCCGCGAGGGCTTTTTAAAGCGCGCATGGGAATGGCGCGAGGAATACGGCTCAAGGATAGTGAATCAGCTTAAAAAGCTCGGCTCATCGTGCGATTGGCCGCGCGAGCGCTTCACCATGGACGAGGGCTGCAACCGCGCCGTCACAAAGGTGTTCGTCGAGCTATATAATAAGGGACTCATTTATCGCGGCGACCGCATAATAAATTGGTGTCCCAAGTGCAAGACCGCGCTGAGCGACGCCGAGGTGGAATACGAGGAGCAGGCGAGCCATCTTTGGCATGTGAAATACACCTCAAAGGACGGCAGCTATTCAATTCAGGTGGCCACCACCCGTCCGGAGACCATTTTGGGCGACACCGCCATAGCCGTTAACCCCGACGACGAGCGCTACGCACAGCTCGTTGGCAAAACGGTGATAGTGCCTGTTGTGGGGCGCGAAATACCCATAGTGGCCGATGAATACGTTGAAAAGGACTTCGGCACGGGCGCGGTCAAGATAACCCCCGCGCACGACCCGAACGATTTTGAGGTTGGTCAGCGCAAGAATCTTGAAATAATCAAGGTTTTCACCGACGACGGCCATATAAACGAGTTTGGCGGCGAATTCTGCGGCATGGATAGGTTCGAGTGCCGCGAGGCGCTCGTGAAAAAGCTCGACGAAGCGGGCGCGCTGGTGAAAATCGAGCCTTACGCGCATAACGTGGGCACCTGCTATCGCTGCCACACCACGGTTGAACCCATAATCTCAAAGCAATGGTTCGTTAAGATGAAGCCGCTCGCAGAGCCTGCCATCGAGGCGGTGCGCACGGGCAAGGTGAAATTCGTTCCGGAGCGCTTTGACAAGACCTATTATAATTGGATGGAAAACATCCGCGATTGGTGCATATCACGCCAGCTTTGGTGGGGGCATCGCATACCGGCCTATTATTGCGACGGCTGCGGCGAAACCATAGTCAGCGCCACTGCGCCAAAGGATATGAAATGCCCCAAGTGCTCCGCACCTCTCCGTCAGGACGAGGACGTGCTCGACACATGGTTCAGCTCCGGCATGTGGCCGTTCTCAACGCTCGGCTGGCCGGATAAAACGCCCGAGCTTGAATATTTCTATCCCACCGCAACGCTCGTCACCGGCTATGACATAATTTTCTTCTGGATAGCCCGCATGATAGTGTTCGGCATGGAGGAAATGCA
>CAZZNN010000204.1:0-3623 GCA_964655605.1 uncultured Oscillospiraceae bacterium | reverse complement strand
GCCGCAAGGCCGCCTGCGACATAGGCGACGGCAAGAGCCGCATAAAGCTCACAAAACAGCGCATGAGCGAGTATTTAGGGCAAATTGAGTATACGGGCACACTCGTGGACGCGCAGGACGAGGTGGGCGTTGTAAACGGCCTTGCGTGGACGAGCGTTGGCGGCGAGCTTTTGCAGGTGGAAACGCAGGTGGTGGACGGCTCCGGCCAGGTGGTGCTCACAGGCAATCTTGGCGAGGTAATGCAGGAAAGCGCCCGCGCCGCGCTGACATTTATAAAGGCGAACGCGAAGCTTTTGGGCATAAATATCAAATTCGCGGAGAAGGATATTCACGTGCACGTGCCTGAGGGCGCCGTGCCAAAGGACGGCCCAAGCGCCGGCGTCACCATGATGACGGCAATGGTAAGCGCGCTCACGGGAACGCCGGTGCGCTCGCATGTGGCCATGACGGGCGAGATAACGCTTCGCGGCCGCGTGCTGCCGATAGGCGGCCTTCGCGAGAAGCTGCTCGCGGCGGTGCGCGCGGGAGTTACCACGGTGCTTGTGCCAAAGAAAAATCTCAAGGACTTAGACGAGGTGCCAAAGGAGGTGCGCGACGCGCTTGAAATGATCCCCGTGTCGGACGCGATGAGCGTGCTCCACAAGGCGCTCACGCACCCGCTAAGACCCATGCAGGACGCGGACGACATGCTCATGATGCGCGATATAAAGCGCGAAGGCGGAGCCGTTTATAGCTGCGCGGGCAAGCGTTCGGGGTGCCGCTGATGAGTGATTATATAATCAAAAAAGCAAGCTTTGTAACGAGCGCGGCGCTCGGGGACGGTTACCCCGAGGGCCGCGCCCAGATAGCCGTGATAGGCAAATCGAATGTGGGCAAATCGAGCCTCATAAATTCGCTGTGCAATAATTCAAAGCTCGCCAGAACGTCGCAAAGCCCCGGCAAGACACGGCTCATAAATTTCTTTCTCATAAACGAGGAATTTTATCTCGTCGACCTGCCGGGCTATGGCTTTGCCAAGGCTCCAAAGAGCGAAAAGGAGAAATGGGGAGAGCTTATTGAGAAATATCTTTCATCCGGCAAGGTTACGCATATTTTCCTGCTCCTCGATATTCGCCACGAGCCCACTGCCGACGATAAGCAGATGTTCGACTGGATAGTCTATTACGGCGTGCCTTTCACACTCATAGCCACAAAGGCCGATAAAATAGCCAAATCCAAGCGTCAGCAGATGGCGAACGCCGCCGCTAGGGCGCTAAAAGCGCCGCCTTTTGCCATAGCGTATTCAGCGAGCGAAAGGATAGGCCGCGAGGCTATGCTCGAGCGTCTTGATGGGATTTTAAATAAAGCGACCGTAAAAACGGAGGACGAAATAAATAATAATGGGCAAGAGTGAAAAAATTCTCTTGACATATCGGTGACCCTTTCGCATAATATTATCCACGATAATTGCTCAAGTTTGGAGGGATCTTGATGGCGTTGAAAAAATGCCCGAGATGCGAAGTTAATTATATCCGCGAGGACGAAAAGGTCTGCAATGTCTGCCGCCGCTATATGAAAGGCGAAAAGGACGTGGAGGACAATATAACAATGTGCTCGGAATGCGGTGAAAATCCGGCCGTAAAGGGCTCTGAGCTTTGCGCTGCCTGTTTGCGCGAGGCGCGCAGGCAGGAAAAGCTGCTCGGCCTTGACAGGGACGCGTCCACGAGCGATGAGCTGCTTGGCGGCGTCGGCCTTGACGCTATGGAAGTGCCGCTTCCCGCCGAGGGTGAAATACCCGAAAGCGAGCTTGAGGAAATTGATAAAGAGCTCTCCGACGGCGACGATGAGGAAGATGAAGATGAAGAAGCCCCCATAGACGGCGACGACGACGAGGAAGATTACACCGTAAAGCCGCGAGGCAAGGCGCAAAAGCACTCCGCCTTTGACGATGACGGCGACGATGACGACGACGATGATGATGAGGACGACGGTTACGACAGTTAGGTCTTTTCCGGGAGCGGTTAATGAAAGTATTTGCGCTTGGAGATCTGCATCTTTCGGGAAATTCGGATAAGCCCATGGACGTATTCGGCTCCCGCTGGGAGGATCACCTCAATCGTATAAAGCGGGCGTGGGCTTTAGAGGTTTGCCAAAGCGACCTCGTGCTCATTCCTGGAGACATTAGTTGGGCTATGCAGATTGAAGATGCAAAGCCCGATATTTTTGAGATAGGCGCGCTGCCGGGAACAAAGCTCCTGCTTCGCGGCAATCACGATTATTGGTGGAGCAGCGTTTCAAAGGTGCGCTCTATTTTGCCCGATAAAATGTACGCCCTTCAAAACGACAGCTTCGAGTTTGAAAACATAGCCGTCGCGGGCAGCCGCGGGTGGACTTGCCCAGGCAGCGGCTCGTACAGCGAAGGCGACGACAAAAAAATCTATGAGCGCGAACTCATGCGCCTTGAAATGTCGCTTAAATCCGCCTCAGTGCGCGGCAAGCCCATTATCGCCATGCTGCACTATCCGCCCTTCAATGAAAGACGGCAGCCATCGGGCTTTACCGAGCTTTTGGAGCGCTATAATGTAATGTGCGTGGTCTACGGCCACCTCCACGATAAATCCTGCAAAAACGCCTTCGAGGGCGAGCGCAACGGCATACGGTATCATCTGTGCTCGGCGGATCACCTTTCATTTTCACCCAAGCTAATTTTAGACATGAATGAATAATGGCGGCGGGGCTTGCTCCCGCCGCTGCTCGTGCGCGAACCCTCAGCGCGAACTGGGACTTTTCCGTATAATTGATTATTTTGATATGCGCTAAATGACGAAAACGTGTATCGTTAAAAAGCGTTTAGTATTGACAACTCCATCGTTCTAAAATATCATGAAAGAAAAAGTGGTGATTATTTGAAACGGTTGATATTTGCATTTCTTACTGCTGGCGTGCTCGTTATGCTTTGCTTTGTTTCCGGCTGCAAAAAAGACATACTGTCTCAACCGGCTTTCCCATTAGATGATGAAGCAGTCAGCGTTGCGCTGGAAAAATCAGGGTTGCCGGGAGAACTCTCAAAATCAGAGACAGCTTCTTTGGCTGAAGGACAAAGAACGCATGCCGTGCGAAGCCCAACTATAACCTATTCGGATACGATAAGCTTAGAGGAGGCAACTGCTAATCCCAGCACGCGGCTGCTTCTCGCCAGCGTTTCCTCTGCGACCATCGATGGAAAACGGGCGTTAAGTACAGTGTTTGACCAGATAGACGTCCCCGAGCAAATGGCGTGGGAGGACTGGAAGCGGCAAATCGTATTCGCGACGCTGCTTTATGGCGGCTTCGAGGAGGAAGAGCAGGTTTATAAGGCTTTTGCGGGCAAAGAAATTCCAAATGGAGAATCATTTCTTCAATGGGACGCTCAGCTTTCGGGCGGATACTGCATAGTGACCTATAAATTCTTTGAGGAGATCAATGCTCCAAAGACAAAACAGCACGCTGCTATGTGCGTAAACATCTATGAATCCAAAGCGCTTTATCAAAAGCTTGCGGCTGCACAGACTGCGCCAAAATAAAACCGCATGTAGGGCGGGGGCTTGCTCCCGCCTTAGCTTGTCGAAAAAGTCCTGTTCGGACTTTTTCGAGGTTGCAGATTT
>CAZZNN010000203.1:0-3639 GCA_964655605.1 uncultured Oscillospiraceae bacterium | reverse complement strand
TAAATTTCTGCCCGTCCTGCGCGCCGTGCATAAATGCCATTGCCGCGCCGCCGCCTATCTGCGCAACGCCGAAGAATTTATTCGCCTTGCGCCTGTCTGACTTGCGAAAAAGAAGCTCCGTAAGCCTTGTGCACGCAAAGCCCAGTCCAAAACCAAGCACGGTGGAAAGCCCCAGCCCCCAAAGCACCTTGCCCCACTCGGCAAAGTTCACTCCGCCAAAGCCGTTTTGAAGCGCCACCGCCGCGCCCGTAAGCCCCGCTATGAGCGCGTGGCTCTCGCTGGTTGGTATGCCGAAATACCACGCTATCGTCGCCCAGAGCACTATGGCGAGCATTGCCGCGCACAGCGCCAGCAGCGCAAGGCGCGCGTCGCTTCCGAAATCCACCATATTATAGATCGTCATCGCAACGGACGCGTTTACGCTAGACATCACATAAACGCCAAGAAAATTGAACACCGCAGCCATCGCTATAGCGCTCCTCGCGCCTATGGCGCGGGTGCATACGCATGTGGCTATCGCGTTTGGCGCGTCCGTCCAGCCGTTTACCAATATAACGGCGAGCGTAAGCACCACCGTTATGATAAGCGCCGGATTCCCTTGCGCCATAGATATGAATTCCAATATGCCCAACAGCCGTTCCTCCTATTTCAACGCCCCGTCCTGCGCTTCTATGGCACAGGTATTCAGCATTTTACGGCAAATTCCACCATTTATCACGAATTACAAGGGGAGTATAACATATCGTTATTGTGCGTGTCAATTTGATAGTGCGGCTATATATGTGGGTTATATGTGCAGTGTGTGTTTCTTAACGCGGGCTTAACATGAGCTGTATAAGTGTTATCCGCACACTATATATCAACTTGTTATATGGCCTCTTAAAGTCCCCGGAGGCTAAAAGAGCGGCAATATCGAAAAAGTGCATGCCTGCACTTTTTCGACTGCCCAAGATTTTATTCTACGCGCATCTGTGAACCCAAGGTTCTTGACAGGTGCTTTATCACGGTTTCGGCGCACTTTGCAACCTCGTCGAAGGTGAGCGTCTTTTCATCGGAGCCTATCACGAGGCGAATTGTGACGGATTTCTTGCCTTTGGGTATCTTCGCGCCCCTGTATTCGTCAATAAACGAGATGGATTTTATCAGCCCGCCCGGCTTTTTCTTCTGCATGGCAGCCTGATAAATCTTCTCCCACTTCACGTCCGCGTCAAAAAGCATGGAGAAATCATAGTCGTTGGTGGGGAACTCGGGTATATGGGCGAATTTATTCGTCCTTGAGGTAAATGGCTTTAGGCTGTCCGTATCTATTTCAAAGAGTATGGCCGAAAGCCGCTTTATGCCGCAGCCGAGCGCCGCTTTTTTATTCAAAAGACCCATATCGCCCACTTTTTTATCGCCTGACATAATATTGAGCCAAACTATGTTATCCGCCCAATACGGCTTTTCATTCTGCGCGAAGGTGAAGCCCTGCATGTGCGTATAGCGGGGCATATTTTCCAAAATGCCTTTGGCGCGCCTGAAAAGGGCGGTCAATTCGTTCGCGTCGGAGGCGAAAGCGCCAGCGATATGCCTTCTTTGAAGCGGCAGACGTTCGTTTTCATCATAATCCGAGGCATAATCTCGGTCGAAAAACACCTGCGCCTCCTCGAATATCGAAAATTCGCTGAAATAGCGCTCATTCTTCGCCACAGCCTTGCAAAGATTTGGCAGCAGCGACGAGCGGAGATATTTTTCCGTCGGCGTTGGCGGCGTAGCCAAAGCGAGCACGCCCTCGGCCGAGCCTAGCACCGCCGTAACGGAATCGTCGCTCATCCACGGATAAGTGAATATCTCCTGCATGTTGCAGCGAAACGCGAGATACTCCTTGAGTTTTCTCACAAGGTCTATATCGAGCTGATTGATTATGGAATCAAAGCTCGTGGTTATGGGAGTCGGCTCGAAATTTTCGTAGCCGTACATGCGCGCTATCTCCTCCATTATATCCGCTTTCATGGATACGTCGCCCGTGGAGCGCCATGTGGGAACGGTTATGTGTATGCGCTCGCCCAAAAACTCCGTCTCAAAGCCCAAAAGCCCAAGCTTTTTGGCTATATCCTCATTGGATATGCGCTTGCCAAGGCGCTTTATGAGCCAATCGACCTCAACGGTTATCTCTTTTTTAACGAGTTTTTTCGGATAACGGTCGCAAAGGCCGGTGAGCTTCATATCGGGATAAAGCGCCTTTAGCTCGCTTATGAAAAGGTCGAGCGCAATATCACATCTTTCGGGGTCTATGGCCTTTTCGTATCTTGAGGAAGCCTCGGTTCTATTGTCATAGCGAAGCGCAGTCCTTCTAATTCCGGTGGATTCAAAGTTGGCTATCTCAAGTATAACCTTATTGGTGGTTGGAAGCACCGAATCCTTGACGCCGCCCATAACGCCCGCGAGCGCCACGGGGTCCTCGGCGTCCGCAATAACGAGATCGTCGCTTTGGAGCGTGAGGTTCTTGCCGTTTAAAAGCTCAAGCTTTTCATTTTCGTTTGCGCGGCGAACTACTATATGCCCCTTTATTATATCCGAGTCGAACACATGCGTGGGCTGACCCGTCGCGAGCATAACATAGTTGGAGCAATCCACCAGCGCGTTTATCGGGCGCATGCCAACGCGCCATATACGGCTGCGCATTTTGTATGGCGCTTGCTTCACAAAAAGCCCCTCAAGCTTAACGCCTATATAGCGCGGGCAGCGCTCGGGATCCAATATCTCAATATCAAACTCCGAAGCCTCGGCCTTCAAAAGCCCGTCAAAGCGCTTTAGCGGCAGATCGTAAAGCGCGGCTATCTCGCGCGCTATGCCGTAATGCCCCCAAAGGTCGGGACGGTTGGTCATGGACTTATTGTCTATCTCAACTATTATATCGTTTAGGCCGAGCGCATCGGCTATGGGCGTGCCGGGAGCCGCGTTAAAGCTCGTTATATCCATTATTTCATGATCGTCCTTCTGCGGGAAAAGGTCGCTAAGCCCCACCTCGACGGACGCGCATATCATGCCAAAGCTCGGCACGCCGCGAAGCTTTGTGTTTTTGATGGGAACGAGGTCGCCCTCGCCATGCCAGCGCACCATAGCGCCGGGACAGGCGATCAAAACGCTCATGCCCTCGGCAATATTGCTGCCGCCGCACACGACGTCCTTTATCTCACCGTCGCCTATATCAACCTTGCAAAGGCGCAGCATGTCCGCGCCCTCAATGGGCAATATCTCCTTTATAAGGCCGACCACCATTTTATCGAATTTATCCGCGAGCCGCTCCGTGCCCTCAACCTCCACGGTTGACATGGTAAGGTCAAAGCAGAGCTTATTTAAGTCCATATCCTCGGGGATTGCAACATAGTCCTTTATCCAATTCAGCGATAGTTTCATATTTGTATCCATAGCTTTCGTTTATGAAAGCATCCTTTCATCGAAATTGGGGCTGGCTTTGCGCCAGCAAAATCGCCATTGTAAGATGGCGAAAGCCGCAAAGCGCAAGCTTTCAAGCTTCCCCTCTCTTTATTTGAACTGCTCAAGAAATCTTAGATCGCCGCTGTGGAAATATCTAACGTCGTCAACGCCGTAGCGCATCATAACGAGCCTGTCAAGGCCGATATTCACATAGAAGCC
>CAZZNN010000202.1:2005-3645 GCA_964655605.1 uncultured Oscillospiraceae bacterium | reverse complement strand
CCCAAAAGCCTTCCCCTTGAGGGGAAGGTGGCGCGGAGCGCCGGATGAGGTGGCCACCCACAGGCGGTCCCGTCCAGAGGCGGTCCCGCCCGCAGGGGTGCACCCCCACGGCGGGAGCAAGCCCCCGCCCTACGGGACGGCTTTTCTTCCCTCCTAGGGTGCGCCAATGATTTCCCCTTGCAGCGCCCTACGGGCGCAGCGAATTACCTTTTTTCCATGAGCTCCCTTGCTTCCTTGCCCGTCACATGTTCGATTTTGAACTCGACGAGGGCGAGGCGTGGGAACTCGTTTTCTATTTCCGCCAGACGTTTTTCGCTATAATCGCGCGAATATTTATCGGCTATAAGCTCTATTGCGGCGCGCTTCTGAGCGTCGTCCGTGAGCACGCGCACCCGGCCGAAGGCAACAACGCTTCTATAATGCGTTGTAAAGGTGGCGGGTCTTACAACGTCGCTGGCGATAACGCAAAAGGACGCCTTATCGCAATTTTGTATGGCGTCGAGCTTATGGCCTGTGACGGCGCAGTGGAAAAAAAGCTTGCCGTCCGCATACACGAAGCTCAGCGGCACGGCGTAAGGATAGCCGTCGTCGCCCGAAACGGCCAAAACGCCGCTGGTGGCGGTTTCCAGTATTTCCACCGTCTCGGCGTTGGGGAGCTGCTGCTTAAATCGTCTCATCTGTCTAAACATAGTCGTCCTCCTCGCGGTATTTCATTTATATATTAAGCGCGCGGGGGGCAAAATGCAATACGCTGTCTTTTCATGCGCCCGCGCTTATGCTAGAATGTTTTAAAATAACTTTTTAGGCGGTTTTATGCTTTTAGATGAATTTAACAAAAATGACACTCCCGTTTTCGAGCCTTCAAATATCATTGCGCCGGTAGCAAACATGCCAAAGGTCGCCGTGTCGTGCTTTTCGGACAAGACCTTCGAGCGCATGCTAAAGAGCTGCGGCGGCGAAAAAATAGCCGTGAGCTACACGGCCAACATGGCATTCAACATCTATCGCACGACGTATCGCGGCAAGGACGTGGCGCTCATGCTTGCGCCCATGGGCGCGCCCGCGTGCGTGGGCGTATTTGAGGAGCTTTTCGCGCGCGGCGCTCAGAAGGCCGTGGTATTCGGCTCATGCGGCGTTTTGGACGGCGGCATAAGCGATTGCTCCATAATTATCCCCACCGCCGCCCTTCGCGATGAGGGCGCGAGCTATCACTACGCGCCCGCTTCCGACGAAATAGAGGTGAATCTAAAGCACAGGGCTGAATTCATAAACCTGCTAAGCGAGCGCAATATAAGCTATACGCAGGGCAAAGTGTGGACGACCGACGCTTTCTATCGCGAGACGCGCGAGAAGATGGAAAGGCGCAGGCAGGCCGGGTGCGTGGCCGTGGATATGGAATGCTCGGCGCTCGCCGCGCTCGCCCAATTCCGCAATAAGGAAATATTCCAGTTTTTCTATGCGGCCGATAACCTTGAGAGCGAACAATGGGATACGCGCAGCCTTGCAAACACGGCCAAGCTCGATGAAAAGGCCAAGGTGGCCACGCTCGCGCTGGAGCTCGCGATAATGCTCTAAAAACGATAAGGCTTACGCCTTATCGTTACGATAACGCTTACGCCTTATCGTTACGCTAACGCTGG
>CAZZNN010000202.1:0-1905 GCA_964655605.1 uncultured Oscillospiraceae bacterium | reverse complement strand
GCTTACGCCTTATCGTTACGATAACGCTTACGCCTTATCGTTACGCTAACGCTGGCGCCTTAGCGTTACGCTAACGCTGGCGCTTTAGCTCTCCAAACCGTCCTCGCGGGTGAGGTTTTTGAGCCACAGATATTTCCTGTACCGTGGGTATATCCACGGTATTTTTATTATCTCATCTGAGCTTATGATAATATACACTATTATCACAGGCCACTTCAGCGCAAACGCCGCCACAGCGCCGAGCGGTATTGCGAAAAGCCACATGCTAAGCGCAACGCTTATTGCGTCGTAGCGGGTATCGCCGCCCGCCGGGAATATTCCGCACACTACAATAACATTTATCGACTTGGCGAAAAGGTACGCCGCGCACACGGCGAGCATCTGCCTTAGATACTCCGCCGCCGTTTCACTCAATATGAAAAAGCTCGCTATAAGCGGGCTTAGCGCTATCACGAGCGCCGCCGAGGCGAGGCCGCACCAAAGCGAGAGTCTAGAAAGCCTCGCGCCCGCGCGCCTGGCCGCGTCAAGCGCGTTTTTGCCTAAAAGCCCGCCTATCATTATGCCCGCGCCGCTGCCAAGCCCCATGCAAAGGCATGATATGAGATTTTTTATCACCGCCGCTATGCTGTATGCCGCCGCCGCGTCGCCGCCCATGCGCCCCATTATGGCCGAATACGCGCTAAAGCCCACGCCCCACACCAGCGCGCTCACGAGCACGGGCGCGTCTATCTTCCACAGATCGCGGGCGAGCGGCTTTGATATGGTAAAAAGGCTCCGCCTGCTTGGGCGGATATTGCCCTTTTTATATGAATCTATAAGCACCCATATAAGCTCCGCCGCGCACACCACAACCGTTGAAAGCGCCGAGCCGTTTGAGCCGAGCTTTGGCAGGCCGCACAGCCCGTATACGAAAAACACGTCCGCCGTCACGTCCACAGCCACGGCGAGCACGGCTATGGCCGCGCTCTTTTTCGCGCGCCCTGTCACCTTCATAACGCAAAGATAGCACTGCGATACGCCGCTTAGCAGATATGAAAACGAGACGATTTTTAAATACTCCGCGCCGATAAATATAAGCTCCGCGTCCGTGGTGTAAAGCCGCATGAGCGCCTCCGGCGCAAAAAACGCCGCCGCGAAAAACAGCAGCGAAATAACGAAGTTACATCTTAGCGCGCTCGACAAAATGAGCTTGACGGCGTTTTTATCGCCCTTGCCCCAATACTGGGCGGCCAAAATAGCCGCGCCGCCTATCACAGTGCCGAGGAACAGATTCATCACAAACTGCACCTCGCTCGCAAGCGACACCGCCGCCACCGAGGCTTGGGTGAGCTTGCCAAGGATTATAGCGTCGGACGCGCTTAAAAGCGCCAGCATAAGATTTTGCAGCGCCACCGGCAGAGCAATGCCTGCGAGCTCCTTATAAAATTGCTTTTTATCCGCCGCTTCCATGCGCCTATCTGAGCGCCGCTTCCTGTTCAAGATCGCGCTCGTCTATGCGCCTGCCCTTATAATAAAAAACCTTGTCGTGCTCGCCTATCCTTCGCACCACGCGGCACGGATTGCCAACGGCTATGCTGTCCGCAGGAATATCGCCTATCACAACGCTCCCCGCGCCGATAACCGAGTTTTCGCCTATTGTAACGCCGGGGCATATAGTCGCGCCCGCGCCTATCCACGCGTTATCGCCTATTTTCACCGCGTCCGTATACATATATTCGCGCATGGACGGCTCTATCGGGTGCCCAACCGTGGCAATTGTCACCGCCGGGCCAAACATCACCCTTTCGCCAATGAATATCATGCCGTCGTCAATAAAATTGCAGTTCACATTTATATAGCTGCCCGCGCCAAGCTCTATGTGCTTGCCATAGCAGAAATAAAACGGCGGCTCTATCCACGCCCCCT
>CAZZNN010000201.1:0-3694 GCA_964655605.1 uncultured Oscillospiraceae bacterium | reverse complement strand
AAAGGGTCATAAGGGTCAGAAGGCCCGCAGCGGCAGCAAGAAGAACGGATTTGAAGGCGGTCAGATGCCTCTTGCCCGTCGTTTGCCCAAGCGCGGCTTCACCAATAATTTTGCCAAGGTCTACTCGGTCGTCAACATAAGCGACTTGGAGCGCTTTGAAGACGGCACCGAGGTGACGGTATGTCTCCTCAAGGAAACCGGCGTGATAAGCAAGATAGAGAAGGACGGCCTTAAGGTTCTCGGACGCGGCGAGCTCACAAAGAAGCTCAACGTCAAGGCCGCGAAGTACACTGAGACTGCCAAGAAGGCCATAGAGGCTGTCGGCGGAACTGCTGAGGTGCTCTGATGTTTAGAACGCTGGTCAACGCATGGAAGATAAAAGATATAAGAACGAAGCTGCTTTTCACGCTTCTTCTCATCGTTATCTACCGTTTCGGTTCGTTCATACCCGTTCCCGGCGTCAACACAGCGGCGATACAGGAAGCGGCAGGCAGGTATGACATACTCAGCTTCTTGAACCTCCTATCGGGCGGTTCGTTCGGTGAGTTCACCATATTTGCAATGGGTATCTCACCCTACATCACGGGTTCCATAATCATTCAGCTACTCACCATCGCCATTCCCGCGCTTGAGAGATTGAGCAAGGAAGAGGATGGCAGAGAGCGTCTTGAAAAGATAACCCGTTATGTGGGCATAGGCCTCGCGTTCGTGCAGAGCGTGGGTATCGTGCTTGGACTTAACTCCGCGGGCAACGTGGTTAAAAACGCCTCATTCTTTACCTATCTCACAATAGGTTTCGTGTGTACGGCGGGCACCGCGTTCCTCGTTTGGATAGGCGAGCGCATAACCGAAAAGGGCGTGGGCAACGGCATTTCGATGATAATTTTCGCTTCGATCTGCGCGCGCGTTCCTACAATCGCCATTCAGCTCGTCCAGAGCACATTCACCTCCGGCGTGCTTGCTATGGGTCTGCTTTCCTGGTGGGTGCCCGTTGTGGCGTTCATAGGCGCGCTGCTCATAGTTGCGCTCGTTACCTGGGTTGATAGAGCCGAGAGACGTATCCCCGTTCAGTACGCCAAGCGCGTTGTGGGCAGGAAAATGTATGGCGGACAGAGCACGCATATACCCATAAAGGCAAATGCGAACGGCGTTATGCCGCTCATATTCGCCATGACTATACTCCAGGTTCCCGGCATGATAGGCCAGTTCTGGCCGGAGGGTGGTTTCTACACCTTCTATCGCCAGTATCTTGGACAGGGCACCGTTATCTATTATGTGATATACGCGCTGCTCATAGTCGGGTTTGCTTACTTCTATTCCTCTATCTCCTTCAACGCTGTTGAGATAAGCAAGAATCTTCAGCAGAACGGCGGCTTCATACCGGGCATACGTCCGGGCAAGCCCACAGGCGATTATCTTCTCAAAATTTCCAATCGCCTCACGCTTTTCGGCGCGTTCTTCCTGATGGTGCTCGCTATCATACCGGCGGTCGTTATGCCGCTGATAGGTCTTAGCAACGCGATGTTTGGACCTACGAGCATATTGATACTGGTAAGCGTTGCGCTTGAAACGAGCACTCAGCTTGAGAGCATGATGCTCATGAGGCACTATAAGGGCTTCTTGGGTTAAAAAAATTAACGGAGACGCATGAAGATATGAAGCTGATATTCTTAGGCCCGCCGGGCGCCGGCAAGGGCACACAGGCGGAAAGGATAAGCGAGCTATTCAAAATAGCGCACATATCCACAGGCGATATGCTCCGCAGAGAAATTAAAGACGGCACTAAGTTGGGCATGGAGGCCAAGGCGCTAATCGACGCCGGAAGCCTCGTGCCGGACGAGGTGATTTTATCAATGGTGAGATTCCGCATAGCCAAGGACGATTGCAAGAACGGCTTTTTGCTTGACGGCTTCCCCCGCACGGTAGTGCAGGCGGACGCATTGGGCGAAATGACCCAGCTCAACGCGGCGATAGACATCGAAGTCCCCGCGGAGCGGCTTGTGGCGCGCATATCCGGAAGGCGTATGTGCTCGGGCTGCGGCGAAGTATTCCATGTTTCCTCCTACGGCAAGTCCACCTGCCATAAATGCGGCGCGGATTTGTATATAAGGGACGACGACAGGGAAGAAACAGTGTGGAACCGCATAAAGGTATATCAAGAGAATACCGCGCCTCTCATAGAATATTATGATAAGAGGCGCCTGCTCGAAAGGATAGACGGCGACCGAAATCCGGACGAGGTGTTCGCGGCAATAAGAAAGGCATTGGAGAAACGCGAATGACCATAGTGAAGAACGCGGCGGAAATAGCCAAAATGCGCGTGGCGGGCAAGCTGGTCGAGGATACGCTCAATCTCATGGGCGATATGGCGAAGGAAGGCGTAACAACGCTTGAGCTTGACAGCGCGGCGCGTGCGTTCATAGTTAAAAACGGCGGCACGCCATCGTTTTTGAATTATCACGGGTATCCAAAGAGTATATGCGCGTCTGTGAACGAGCAGGTTGTACACGGGATACCGGGAAAACGCGTATTGAAGGACGGAGATATAGTAAGCGTCGATATAGGCGCTGTGGTAGATGGTTGGCAGGGCGACGCGGCGCGCACATTCCTTATAGGCAATGTGGCGGACGATGTACGCGAGCTTGTGAAGGTGACGAGGGAGTGCTTCTTTGAAGGCTTCAAGCAAGCGGTGCCGGGCAATCATATACAAGATGTCTCAAGGGCGGTTGAGGAGCACGCCAAGGCTCATGGCTACGGCGTAGTGCGCGACCTTGTCGGTCACGGCATAGGGCGCGAGATGCATGAATCTCCCGAGGTGCCAAACTTCGTTGACAGAAGGCGAGGCAGAGGCATAAAGCTGCTCCCCGGAATGACCATTGCCGTTGAGCCGATGATAAACCTCGGCACATACGAGGTAAATGTGTTGGCTGATGGCTGGACGGTGGTGACGCGCGACGGTAAGCCCTCGGCGCATTATGAAAACACCATCGCCGTCACTGAAAACGGTCCCGTGCTGCTTACACTTAGCGACATGGAGGCTGAAAGGTGACAGAGGAAACAGGCATGGTCGTTATCTCCCGCATGGGGCGGGATAAAGGCAGAACATTCCTCATAACGGGTCGGGCGGACGCGCAGCGCGTATATATATGCGACGGTGAGCTCAGAAAAGCCCAGAAGCCCAAAATGAAAAAGCTAAAGCACCTGTTCTTCACGGGAAAAAAGGTTGAGGGACTGGAAAAGGAGCTTGAGAGGAACACTGCCGATGCGTTCATACGCAAGGCCATTTCGGCTCTTGCGGACAGCGATAAGGCGTAGGAGGTATAGTTTGTCTAAAACCGATGTGATCGAAGTGGAAGGCGTAGTTACAGACTCGTTTCCGAACGCGATGTTCGAGGTGCAGCTTGTAAACGGGCACAAGATACTGGCGCACATTTCCGGAAAGCTGAGGATGAATTTCATCCGCATACTCCCGGGCGATAAGGTGACAGTCGAGCTGTCCCCGTATGATTTGACACGCGGCCGCATAACGTGGCGCGCGAAGAACTAGAATGGAGGATACTGAAGATGAAGGTAAGACCCTCGGTGAAAACCATTTGTGAAAAGTGCAAGATTATCAGGCGCAAGGGCCGTGTAATGGTGATTTGCGAGAATCCCAAGCATAAGCAGAAGCAGGGCTAAATGAGCTCAAGCGTTG
>CAZZNN010000200.1:0-3694 GCA_964655605.1 uncultured Oscillospiraceae bacterium | reverse complement strand
CCGCGAGCGCGTCAATGTTGCCTTTTACCGCGTCCATCTGCTCCCAACTCTTTTGGCCGCTAAGAACGCCATAAGCTTTCTTGAGATATTTCCCTACGCTGTCAAGCAAGCGCTCGAACACCCGCTTGCGCGAATATTGCCATACAATGCACAATCATTCATATACAGGCCGCACTGATATTCGTTTTTTTCGTAAACCGCCGTTCCGCCTCCAACACAGTTTAACTTCATAGCTCACCCCGCCGCGCGTTCTTGCGCCCGTTTTCTTATTATGATAATATATCAAAGGTTAGCAATGAAGTATGCTCTTATACAGAGGCACTTTTATAAATGCCGTCAGGCCGGGCGAGGACGGCGCGATAGCCGTTGGCAGCTTTATTCAGGGATACACGGCGGACGAGCCCACGGACGCACGCAACGCTTTTATCCGCTACATGTTTTGCCATATATCTTCTGCGCGCGCCATGCATAATCGAATATCACGCTTCTTATTTAGCTTCACGCCTCCGCGCCCTTTATTTATATCCGGCTTGCGGCGGCCGCTCCGCAAAAATTAAGTTTTGCTTAATTTTACCTTAACAATCCCGCAGTTTATGGTTGCCGCGCATTATCCGTGATACAATATAAAAAATAAGAGGTGTAAAATGACCTTTTGTAAAAATGGGCTGAATTCGTTTCAGCTAAAGCTTATCGCGCTGGCCGTTATGATCTTGGATCATTCCTCCATCGCCTTTGGAATGATGAGCAGTTGGATACATTTGCTTTCCCGCTTCGTTTCTCCGCTGTTTGTATTCCTTATGGCGATAGGCTTTTTCAACACGCGCAGCCGTAAGCAATACGCGCTGCGGCTATGGGGCTTTGGCTTAATTGTGCTCGCAGGAAATTTTATCGTCGGCACGCTGACCTCAAACAGCTCTGAGCTCATGAGCCACACCATAATTCTGACCCTTGCGATGTGTTTCTCTACTCTGTGGGCGCTGGACACGGCCCGTCATTGTGAAAACGGTAAAAAAGCATGGTATTATGTTATTTTCTTCATTCTGCTGCTGCTAGACATTGCAGGCGGCTTGCTATTTCTTGAAGGCGCTTGGGAAGCCATTTTGGTATTATTGATAGTATATTTCTGCTATCCGCTAAAAAACGGCAAGCTTTTGATGTGCCTTGGTATCGCCGTCATATCGGTGCTGCTGGGATCTATTATGCTGCCCGTTATGCCCGATGGCACGGTGGATTGGGATACCTTCCTGTCTATCGGCTCCGACTGGGCGCAGCTGACCGTAATCCCGTTCATACTGCTCTATAACGGCAAGCCCGGGCCAAAAAGCTTTCTCTCCAAGTGGTCGTTCTATATCCTATATCCTGCTCACCTATGGATATTTGCCATTGTAGGCATGGTGCTTGGAGTTTAAGCCCTCGCCGCCTGGCATAAGCCGCCATAATGAAAGGACGCTTTGTATGCGAAGATTTCTCCTGCTTCTTTTTATATCGATGCTTCTCGCGCTCGCGCTCTGTGCGTGCGCGGCGGGCTCGCCTTTGCCACCGGCAACCGCCCAGCCCACGGCGCCAACCGCTGCGGCGCCAACCGCTGTGACGCCAACCGCTGTGACGCCAACCGCTGTGGCGCCCATCGCTGTGGCGACCCCTTCCGCGCCCGCAGCTAGGCAGCCCTCCTCGACTGCCGCCTCGTCAAGCGCCGCACCTTCTCCCTCGCCGTCCCTTGCGCGCGCGGAAAATTTTTTCGCGGGCGAATGGGCGGGCTTCATTTCATATTTTGCAAGCGCCTGGACGGGCTTTTCTGAGCCTATGAGCGATGTGACGAGCGCGAAATGCGCCCTGCTCAAATTTGAAAGCGCGGCGGGCGTTTTTGGCGCAAGCCTTGGCGATTCCTATTGGAGCGTCAGCGCGTGCGATGAAACCGGCTTCACGCTCACATGCGAGCGCGCCGCCAAAAACGGGCCGCCATATTTTGAAAAGGGGCACCGGCTCGCGTTTACATACATTGAAAACGCTCTCGCCGCGCCCGCCGATATGCCGAGCCAAAGCATACTGCTGGGCAAATGCGTCTCGCCCGACGAGCGCGTTAACGGCGTGAGCCTCGTGTTTTCGCGGCTCGTCCCCTCCACGCAGCGCGAGGCGGGCGACGAGAGCTATCCGCGCTGGTTCGGCGGATACGAAAATATGCGGGGCGAGTTTTACGGCATATTTTGCCTCGGCAAAAACGCGAACGGTCTAAGCATATTCGCCACCGTATTAAATGAAGCGAACGGCGCTTACAGTGTTCTTACCGACATAACCTACGCCTCTGACGATAGGTTCTCATGCTACGGCCCGCGCGACGCGCGCATGGAGGATCTGACCCGGCTTTGCGCTGTCTCGGGCGTTTCGGACGTTTTCTTCCCCATATTCTGGAGGCTTGAAAACGGCAGATGGGTAGATGTCACAACCGAGCACAAGGATTATTTTCAAAGCGACTATATCCCCGCAATGGAGGCGGAGATCGCCGCGCATTCGGCCTTCACGGGCGACATTTTTGAGCTGCGCCGCCAGCTCGTGCGCCAGGGCTTTATAGATTACGCAAGTAAGCTCGTCTCCGGCGAGTTTGACGGCGAGCGGAAAAAATTCGCGCAGTTCATTCCGCAGCTCGTCGGGCTTGATAAAAGCTATATGCCCACGGCGTCGCTCGCGGGCATTTATCCGGGCGACTGTGTGGCGGACGCGAAGCGGCTTTATTCGCTGCATACGCCAAGCGCGCAGGAATTTGCTAAATTCGGCCTTGAGGGATTCACCCCCGGCAAACTCGCCTATTATACCGATGGCGAGGGGCTTTTGCTCAGCGCCTTCAGGGCGGGCGACGCGCAGCGCGTTTTAAGCGTCACCATAATAGCGCCCGGCTATCAAACGCCCGACGCGCGGCAGCCGGGCGATTCGTTCGATCTTTCAAACAGGCTTCTCGACGCAAAAAACGCCTCCATACAATATGGGAATCAGGTGGATTTTGAGGGCAGGATCGACTATATCAAGCTCTTATGCGTGCTCGACCGCGTTTTCGACGAGGCCGAAATTGATATGGACGGCGACGGCGAGAAGGAATATCTCACGCTCTCAGGCCGCGTTTTAGGCGCGTATATGGAGCAGGGCACCGTTTTTGGCGACAGCGACAAAGGCACTGTTGAGCCGGACGATTTCGGCACGCGCGCGCGGCTGTCGGTGTATAAAAACGGCGAACTGCTCATAGAGGACGAGCTGCCGCTCTATATTTTCGGCCTGCGGCCGCAGTTTTCAGCAATGCAGCGGAACAAATCCGGCGAGGCGTTCATTTTGTGCGACACCGGCGGCTCGGGCATAGAGCAGCCCATTTACAGCGTGAAGCTTGAAAACGGGAAGCTTAAAACCGTGTTTTTAGGGTTCAAAACCATTCATTAAAGCCATTTGGGAGGACATGAGTAAAGCAGCTTATAGTAGTTTGCGATATGGAGGGTGCGCGCGGCATTTTTGGCGAAAACCGTCTTGCGCTCCTTTCAGAAGAAATTTATCCTTGCGGCGCGCTTCTTCGCGCCGAACGTGGATATAGCGCTAGAGCTCTTTAACGAGGTTCGCGCGTGCATAAGCGGGCGGCCCCTACTGGGGGCTTGCTCCCGCCGCTCCCGCCGCACCTGCGCGGTGGCGGGGCGAACCGTCCTTTTTCCTGCGCCAA
>CAZZNN010000199.1:0-3699 GCA_964655605.1 uncultured Oscillospiraceae bacterium | reverse complement strand
AGCGAAGTTGCTTCATCCCTTAACGTGAATCTCAATAAGGGCTATAACGGCGATATAACCGCGCGCGAAGCCGGTTCCATCGGCGGCGAAATGGTTAAGCGCATGATAGCTTACGCCGAGAACAACATGAATGCCAACAGCTCCAACAACTGAGCTTAGCTGCCAACACAAGCAGGCGCCGATACTATGTCGGCGCCTGCTTTATACTCGCTGCATGACGCTTGCGGCTTCACATTTACTTCACTTGACATTTTCCATATACATGCTATACTCAAACTGTCTCAAATGAGACAGGAGGCGAACTATGGATACCCGTCAGCTCGATGTGATAATGTCAACGCCGCTGTTTTGCGAAGTCGACGCGCAAACGGCGCTCAAGGCATGCACGGAGCATGGGTATACGGTGCAAATTGCCGCCGGGGAGAAGCTGATGTCCGCGGGCGACGCCGCTCGGAGGCTCGGCATAATCCTTTCGGGCGCGGCGCGGGTATATAAGGCGGCGGGCGGAAAGCGCATATTCATGAACGCGCTCAATGAGGGCGAAATGATAGGCGCGGCGGGTCTTTTTCAAAAGGACGCGAGACCCGTTACCGAGGTTGTGGCGACAAAGGCTTGCCAGGTGCTGTTTTTTGATGAAAGCGAGCTCAAGGAGCTTTTCAGGGAGCATTTTAAGCTCACAGAAAGCTATCTTGCCTACCTCACCGGCCGCATACATTTTCTCACCGCGCGCATTGAAACGATGGGCTCGCCAAACGCGAGGGACAAGCTTTTAAGTCACATCGGCGCAAGCGCCGTCAGCGGCGTTTATAAGCTCAAAGCGGGCTATAACTCGCTCGCGGACGCCATTGGCCTTAGCCGCGCAACGCTCTATCGCGCAATGGACGCGCTTGAGGCCGAAGGAATTTTGAAGCGTGACGGGAACAAAATTATCATTATGGAGGAACATGTATTATGAAAAAAATAGTTAGCGCACTTCTGGCGCTTATGTTAATTCTTGCTTTGAGCGCGTGTACGGCCGCGCCGACGCCTGCTGCGCCGGTGGAAACGGTAGCGCCCGATGAAACGTCAGCTCCGGCTGAAACAGCTCCGGCTGAAACAACCGCGCCTGTTGAAACGGCGGACGATACCGTTATAAACATAAAGGCGCTCAAGGGCCCCACCGGCATGGGCATAGCAAAGCTTATGGACGATGGGAACGCGCAATATAATATCACCCTCGCGTCCGCGCCGGACGAGGTGACGACGGCCTTTATAGCGGGCGAGTGCGATATAGCGGCGGTTCCGCTCAATATGGCGGGCGTGCTTTATAATAAAACCGAGGGCAATGTGCGTATGATAGCCGTGAATACGCTGGGCGTGCTTTATGTGCTTGAGGCGGGCGACACCATACATTCCATTGCGGACCTTGAGGGCAAGACCGTTTTCGCCACCGGCCAGGGCGCGACGCCCGAATACATACTCGATTATATCCTTGCGGCAAACGGGCTTGAGGGCAAGACGACGGTTGAATTTAAGGGCGAGCACGCTGAGCTTGCGGCGCTTATGGCGTCCGGCGAGGCGACGCTTGGCATGCTGCCGGAGCCAAATGTCACCGCGACGATGATGAAAAATGAGAATCTGCGCATAGCGCTCGACTTGACCGAGGAGTGGAACAAGGTTGCAAAGACCGAGCCTGTGCAGGGCTGCTATATAGTGCGCGCGGATTTTTATGAGGCGCACAAGGATATAGTTAACGAATTTGTGAAGGAATACGCGGCGAGCGTTGAATTTGTGAACGCGAATCTAGACGAGGCGGCGGAGCTTATCGCCAAATATGAAATACTTCCCGCCGCGCCCATAGCCAAGGCCGCGATACCCAACTGCAATATCGTGTGCGTGACGGGCGAAAAGATGAAGACGGCAGCGAAGAACATGCTTGAGCTGTTCTTTGCCGCAAACCCCAAGAGCGTTGGCGGCGCGGTGCCGGGCGACGAGCTGTATGTGGGGTAGGCTTAATAAGAAAATAAGAGCTCTCATAGCGGCGGCCTTTTGGCTGCTGCTTTGGGAGCTTTTGGCGCTTATCGTGGGCAACTCGCTTTTGCTGCCGGGGCCGTGGGATACGGCGATGGAGCTTGTGAAGCTCATGCCTGCGGGCACTTTTTGGCGCACCGTGGCCACCACAATGGGGCGCATAGCGCTTGGATAC
This sequence comes from uncultured Oscillospiraceae bacterium, assembly GCA_964655605.1. Taxonomy (GTDB): domain Bacteria; phylum Bacillota; class Clostridia; order Christensenellales; family CAG-138; genus CAZUUR01. Next base: position 1,514 of record CAZZNN010000199.1, on the reverse strand, counting down.
AGCCTCGGCGTTGCCGTTGGCACGGCGCTTGGCGCACTGTGCGCGAAAAGCGCGTTTGCTGACGATATTGTATCGCCTGTTATGCGCGTGATACGCGCAACGCCCGTGACGAGCTTTATTCTATTGGTATTATTGTATTTTTCATCGGGGATAACGCCTGTTGTGATAGCGTTTTTGATGGTGACGCCAATGCTCTTTGCAACGGTGCGCGCGCACAGGGCGGACGCGGAGCTTGTGGAGATGGCGAAATTCTTCGGCATAAAGGGGCTAAAGCTTGTAAGGCGCGTATACGCGCCGCTTTTGAAGCCGCAGTTTCTCGCGCAGGCGGCCACGGCGCTTGGCTTCGCGTGGAAAAGCGGCGTAGCGGCGGAGGTGATTGCGCGCAGCGCCTATTCAATAGGCAAGAGCATATATGAGAGCAAGCTGTATGTAGAAACGCCGTCGCTTTTCGCGTGGACGGCGGTGACGGTGGCGCTGTCGATAGGGCTGGAGCGCCTGCTAAGCGCGCTTGCGAGAAGGATATAGCGCGGAGCGCGGCGGGGTGAGGCGGCACGTACCCAACATACGCAAAATTTGGCGGTGAAATATGATAGAGCTTATAAACGCAACTGTTGAATACGAAAATGGCAAAGCGCCTGTAAAGGGGCTTTCAATCGCGCTGCCTCAGAACGGCGTCGTGGCGCTTACGGGCGCTTCCGGCTGCGGCAAGACCACTGTGCTGCGCCTTATGGCGGGGCTTATTAAGCCCACGTCCGGCGAGGTGCGCGGCACCTTTGGCAAGCGCCTGAGTATGGTTTTTCAGGAGGATAGGCTCCTTGACTGGCTGAATGTGCGTGAAAACATCGAGTTTGCGGGCGCGGGGGAAAAAGCGCCGCATGGCGGGCGAATAAACGAACGCGTCCGCGAAACCCATGAAAGCCCCGCAAGTCCTGCAACCCCGGCGCTTACAGCGCTTAACGCTGTGGAACTTACAGGGCGCGAGAACGACGCGCTAACCGCGCTTTCAGGCGGCATGAAGCGTCGCGTTGCCATAGCGCGCGCGCTGTATTACGGCGGCGACATTATATTCATGGACGAGCCGTATAAAGGGCTTGACGAGGCGTTGGCCGCGCGCGTTCACGAAAAAGTGAGGCAGAGCTTCCCGCTCGTTGTGGCGGCGGTGCATGAAAGGCATGAAGCGGAGGCGCTTCACGCGGATATGATAGTGGAGCTGTAGAATTTATATCGGACTCGAATGCGACAGCGCTTGCGCCGAGCGCGGTCATTTTAAGCGCGAGCATGGCGAGCATCAATATAAATATGAAAGAAGTTTTCTTTTTCATCGTTATGTCCCCCTTGAAGTGATAATGCTATTATAACAAATGGAAATTCATAAGCGGCGTGCAGCGAGCACACTTTGCAAATAAATGTATATTATCGAGAAATGGGCTTTTGGGACGAATATGTTCTTGAAAAATACTTGCGGTGTCTATATAATTAACTTGTATATCGTCATAGTATGCGGTAGTGGGCGA
>CAZZNN010000198.1:2611-3703 GCA_964655605.1 uncultured Oscillospiraceae bacterium | reverse complement strand
AGTCAAGAAAAATTTATTCGCTCCAATCCATCTGACTCTTTGGTATGCCTATTGAGGCGCAATAATCCTCGACGGCGCGCTTACCATCGGCATCGCCTATAGTGTAGCGCATGACCTTATTTTTAAAAGCGAGTATTTTCACGTTTCCGTCCTTCATATCAACATACCAGTTGCCAGTGAGCGCCCTTGAAAGCCTATCTGGAAAATCCGGCACGTCCGAAGTAAAGAAAACCGCCGTCCAATACTTTGGAATATCCTTTGTGCGCCACAGCTCGGCGCGGTCTATCTTAACAAAGTCAAATATGTTTTCATCGCTTATGCTTTCTTTAATTATAACGCCGCTATACATTCGCGTTTTGCTCCTTTAATTTGCATACGTCTATCCACGCGAGGTTTTTTGCGCACACGGCAAGCTCGTCCGGGGTGAACTCCACGGCGCTGTTGCCGCTGCCTGCCGCCGGAAACACGGTTTTAAAGCGTTTTAGCGACGAATCAAGATATGTTTTAACATCGCTGTTGACCGCGAAAGGGCATACTCCGCCCGGCGCGTGACCTACGGCGGCCTCCACCTCGCTTGAGGGTATCATGTGCGCCTTTTCGCGAAACTGCTCGCGAAATTTATGGTTATCCACCTTGACGTCGCCAGCCGTTACTATCAATGCCGGCTTGCCGCCGATATAGAATGAAAGCGTCTTTGCTATGCGCGCCGCCTCGCAGCCAAGCGCCTGCGCCGCAAGCTCCACAGTCGCGCTCGACATTTCAGGTTCAATAATAGTTTTATCCGCGCCTATCGATTTAAAATAGGCTCTCACCTTTTCAACGGACATAATCCACCTCATAAAACATAATAGATAAGTATAGCATACATTAAAAATGTATGCTATACCGCATATTTATCTTGTTTCACCGCGCTTTTCTGAAAAGCTTGACGAATATAAGGCCTGCCGCTAAAAGCACCGCGCAGCCTATAAGGCAATAGAGCCATTCTCCGCTCTGACGCGTGCCGCCCGGCATAGCAAAGCCTTGGCTTTGCCCTGTTGGTCTTGCGGCGTTGGTCATGGAAAAGGAATCGGGGCGCTGTATGCCGCCGCC
>CAZZNN010000198.1:0-2511 GCA_964655605.1 uncultured Oscillospiraceae bacterium | reverse complement strand
TCGCCGCCATGACCGCCGCCCATGTTCTGCCCGCCCATATCGCTTATGCTTATGGCGCTCGCGTCAACATAAGTTCCGCTTTCGTAGGTCTGCTCTGACGAGGTTATGGGATATACGCCGTCCAACTGGCCGCGTATGCTTTGCGCGCGGAGTGCGCAGAAGGTTTTTAGCGTATCCACGGCGGTGTTGAATTCATCGAATGAATAGAAGGCCGTTTTATCATTTTTCACATAGTCGCTTATCATGGCGCGAGTGGACTCGATAAGCTCCTCTACGCGGCCAGATTCAAACAGGCTTGAGATAAACTTGCTATACAGCTCATGATACCTTTCAAGATACGTTTCATTGCTCAAAAGGCTGTTTACCATGGGCCTATCCTCCATGCTGCCCGATGAAACCGGCGTATCAACAGGCGTGTTGACGCACTTTGTCGCCTGATCGACAGAGTTCTCGCCTGACGAGAAGCCGCCGCCCTCCATGCCGCCGAAGGCCAGGTTATAATCCCACGCTATCATGCTCATAAGGCCGTCCTGCTCATAGAGATAATAATTATGCACGAGGCTGCCCGTGTAGCCATCGCCATTGCAAACGAAGGTCTGCACGATGAAATAGCTTAAAACCTCGTCTATATCCACAACGTTTTCAAGTTCAGCGCCTTCGTTTAGCTGCTTTATCGAGGCGATAAGACGCTTTTTATCAGCGTCCGTCACATCGAAAACGGCATTATCGAATATGTTTTCATAGCTTGAGGGGTCGTCGTCTATATATTGAAGCGCCACATCGGAGCTATTGCCCATTTTGCCGCCCATTCGCCCTCCGCCGCCGTTATTTGCAAAATCGCGCATATCCGTCGCCGTTGAAAACGTCTCTTTGCCCGGAAACTCAGGCTGCTGCATTGCTCCATCCACTGAAAAACCGCCAAACGGCGAGGCTATTTCAGTCAGGTCGAAATCGGCCACCTTATCGTTTATATCCATAGAATCAGGCTTATACAGCTCGCCGTCGCCGCCGAAGAAGTTGCGCTCACAAAACGCCTCCTCAACGCCCTCCACAGCAAGATAAAGCCCAAAATCCTCGCCGTTTATCTTAACGCTTATAAAGCTTGAAAGCGGGGAAAGCGCGCCCGCCTCGCGCATGAGCGTATAGCACAGATAGTCCTTCATATATGTGCTGTCCGAAATAATGTTGTTGAGGCTCAGCTTATCAAGACCATAGCAGTTTTTGCCGCTTGAATAATGGTCGAACTCGATTTTAAAGCTATATCTGTCCGAATCCATCTGCGAGACGCTTGAGAGCGAGGAATTTCCCTTTGTGCGGATAGCCACATTTTGGAAGCTCTTGCCGTCTATAACAGCGTCGCACACATGATACTCCTCGTCATTGGCGTTTTGAAGCATATCGTCCCAATCGGCGCTGTCTATGACAATATCTATGCTGTGTACATAGCTCGTATCAAACAGGGTGCTCTCGTATGCCATGGTCTTTTTGACGCCGCCGGAGCGATATTGAATATAGAAATAAGTCAGCGCGGCGGTGAATACCATAGCGACGCATACTGCTATTATGCAAAATCTGCCCACGCTTTTTTTATCTATCATTTGCTGCTCCTTAGCTCATATAATCTCCGTTATAGCTCACGAGTACCGCGTTTTGAATGCCGTTCGCCTGAGCAAGCTGATTTACAAAAGCTGTATCGGCGCTTTTAAGGCGAAGCTCTATATTGAGCTCTATCCCGTTTGCGCAAACCGATTTGCTTTTTAAAACATGCTTTGAGGCAATCTCTCCGACAGCCTTATCAACAGTCTTTTCGGCCTCCATATCCGCGCAGTTTACAACGAGTATATACGGAATGCTCTTATCCTTGCGGTTGACGAATACCACAAGCACCACGGCTATTACAACGCTGCCAAACACCGCCAGCGGTATCATGCCCGCCGCTATAACTATGCCCGCCGCAATCGCCCAGAAAAGAAAGGCTATATCGAGCGGCTCCTTTATCGCCGTGCGGAAGCGCACTATGGAGAGCGCGCCCACCATGCCGAGCGACAGCACAACATTGCTCGTTACGGCGAGGATCACAAAGGTTGAAATCATAGTAAGCGCGATAAGCGTTACGCCGAAGCCCGATGAATACATAACGCCCCTAAAGGTTCTTTTATGCACATAGAATATCAAAAGACCTATCACAAATGCTAACGCGAGCGCTATTACCATATCAACGAGCGTTACCGAGGTTATGTTTTCGAGGAAGTCAGAGTTAAAAATGTCTCCAAAGTTCATGAGATTCTCTCCTTTTAAATAAATTTTCAGCCGTAAATTCTGCAAGCGGCGTATTTTGAAAACGCGGACGCATCGCGCTCGCCAAGCTGCACTGCCATTGCGACTATATCCGGCAGATATTCGTCGTACTTGACCTCAAGAAGCATTTCCTTGCTTGCGCTGACGGTGGGTATATCCTTAAAAAAATCCGTGCATTTTATGCCGGTGCGAATATCCCTGTCTATAGTGACG
>CAZZNN010000197.1:0-3721 GCA_964655605.1 uncultured Oscillospiraceae bacterium | reverse complement strand
AGGTCCATACATTCTTTCATATTCTCTGATGAGTTGCATCAGCTTTTCACTATAGTTTTATATGCGCCATAGAAAATATGGCGCATAATTTTTAATTGATTTTTTTCGCATAGTAATGTATAATTTCATTTGCGCGGTTTGGTTGACCGCGCAATACGCAGAGGTATCGAAGCGGTCATAACGGGGCTGACTCGAAATCAGTTTGCACGAGAGTGCACGTGGGTTCGAATCCCACCCTCTGCGCCACACACCGCCCGAAAACTCCCTAAACCAGGGAGTTTTCGGTGTTTTAAGAGCAGATACGTAGCCCCCCCAAAAAAGGCTTCGTTTTAGATTAGTTCTCAGACAGCGGAAAGGAAAAATAAATATTCTGCACTGCGACGTTCATTGTGTTGAAACCAGCCTGCCCATCACGGCATACCACGCATTACTGCGCTCATAGGAGCAGGTGCAAATGGTAACGATCCTGTCCGTGGGTTCTACCGCAACGTCGCTCGTGAAGGTGGAGCGGAAACGGAAGGCGTTCATATATTCCATAAAAGCGTCGTCGCTTTCACAATCAAACTTGACAAACTTATAATCGCCGTCCTCAACCGTTCCCGCAAACAGCTCTATGGCATAATCGCCCTTCGGCGTGTACAGCGTTATGGCAGGGAGGGCATCGTAATGGATTATGAGCATCTAACGCAACTCGCGCAAACTGAATAGTCCACTTTGCTTTGCCATGTGTAAAACGTATCTAGCTTTATTCCCGGTCGCTCCGCTGCTGCTCTGTTGCCTATTTCCGATGCGAGCTTCATCGCCTCGCTTCGTTCCGCTTCTGTGTAGATTTTCCCCATTTCTTTCGCCTCCCACTTGTGTATTATACTGCTTTTCCTTCGCTTTCCACGTGATTATGACTAAAACGGAACTCTTTTGCAAAAGCCTTTTTCTTATCATTCAAAAAATGATGCGTGATAACAAAAACAATGCCACCGGATAATTCGGTAAGAATGTCTTCAATCTTTTCGGCTGTCTCCGAATCCACATTGGCGAGTGGCTCGTCTATAATAGTGATAGGAGCTTTGCGCAACAATGTTCTGGCAAGCGCAATCCGTTTACGCTCGCCGCCGGATAGATTGCTGCCGCCTTCGCGAATCATACTGTCGAGCCCTTCCAGGGTTGCAAACTTATGCAAATTGAGTTTTTGCAGCAGTGCGATTAGCTCATCATCGCACATGTCACGATACATTGTGAGGTTGTTGCGCAGCGTATCGTTGAACAGAACGGGATCCTGCCGCATAATTGCAATCTTTTCGTTCAGTTGCTTCACGCAAAAGGCGTTTGAATCGTTTATGCGTATCTCTCCGCTCTGGGGTTCGTAATATCCAAGCAACAGATTCATGCTTGTTGACTTGCCGGAGCCACTCTGTCCAGTAATAATACATTTTTCGCCAGCGTTCACCTTGAGTGAAAAGTCATTTAAAATCGGAGATGCATTCTCGTACCCAAAGCATACGTGCTGAAAAGCAACGCTATTAATCTGTGAGATTTCTATTGTCCGTTCGCTACCGGTAGGTGCTTGCTCAAACAATAATTCAAGTTTTTTTGTTATAGGCTTAGTGCTTAAGTATTCTTGCAAGTATGCGGAAACTGCGATTATAGGATATGAAAGCTGGTCGATAAGACCAACAGCAATAAAGAAATCACCCGCAGAAAAGTCTCCGTTCAGAACGAGCGCCGCAGTTGTCACAATTACGATGAAATGGCTCATATAGGATAGGAGCGCAGTGATTGTTTTTGATAAGTAAGTGACCTTTTTGAAACGGAATAGTTTGTCCGAGACTTCTTCGTTGCTCTCCCGAAATTTCCGGACGATCACTTTCTCAATAGAATAGTTTTTTATCAGTTCAAACCCGGAAAGCCATTCGACAATATTTCCGAGATGTTTTTGAAAGCTGTCGATGCTTTCGCTTTTTGCATTTTGAAGCTTTTTCTCGATCAGCTTTGGTATATAGAGCGGCATAGTCAGTAAAAACAATGTGAGAAGAGCAACGCGGTAGTCTAACCAAAACAGCGCGGCACTTACAATGAGTGTCTTTGACGAAATTTCTATTAATAACGGGATGTTATCAAGATAGCTTTCATTGACTTGATCGATTTGGTCGGTGTATTGTGCGACAAACTCGCCCTGCTGTACGGTCATCGCCTCTACAGGGCTGCGCATTAGCAGCCAGTCAAAATACAAGCTGCGCAAAGACTTCTTGTTTGCAACAGAAAAGCGCCCTCGAAAATAGTCATAGCCGTAAAACGATGCCATCTCTACTGCTATGGCTGCAAAAAAGGCGATTGCCAGTCTAAATACTCCGGCTGATATGCCATCAAGCGCAGTGTCCAGCAATTCCCCCTTCAAAAATTGCACATATGTTCCAGCAAAGCCGGCAATGAATACAAAAAGCAAACAAATAGCTAAATACTTCCAGTGACTTTTTATTATGTTTTTCATGATATTATACTGCTTTTGCTAACGCAAGCAACAGCGCCAACAAATCGCACCTTTCTATTTTTTTGTGTTCCAAATCAGCCGCTTAGCGCACCTAAATGGCAAAGCGGTAGCAGTATGACTTTGAAGTTGATACGGCACAGAACAATAGAAAGCTGTGGAAGCATGATTTCGCTGTACATAGCAGCATGTACAAGGATTCAAGTGTTCGTGCCGCTAAACTGACAACCAAATACGAATTATCATAGTACACCCCATTCATAATATTAGTATTATTATAATAATATTATGAATGACGTAAATATGCAATAGATGATCCGAAAGGGCTCATGCCAAACTGTTGCAGCGTCAAACATAGGTAACACATTACGTTGAAGAGAAGCTGTCAGGGGAAGGGTGGAGATTTTCGCAAGAAAATACGACCCGACCTTGACAGCGGGCTCCAAATTGTCATAATTATCTCCGGTCTTGCGGACAGACCTGTTCGCAAGACCTTGACTACCGTTTTTCACCGTCTACATCACAGCAAGATAATCTTGCAGAACAGCATTGGGACTTCTAAGGTTCAAGCAGGTCTTAATGTGGTTATTCGATGCCCGTTGATATACTGCCAACTGTTTGCGTCCGTCTTTAAGGCTGTACATCTTTAGCTTGCTGTAAAACCGCTACCGCAGTAAACTGATAGTATTTCTTTCCGTCTACTACGCATTCTGCCGGCACAAACTGGATTTGTCAATAAATCGAGACACCTAAATTTCATTCCTTATCTTTTTCAATTATATCATCTTGGAAATCGTGGGTGTCCTGTTTTATGATAGTAGTCCATTGCCCAATTTTTTTGCCGCTTGCGGACAAGACATATATTCCATGTTGCCCCCACCCTTTATTCATAAATCACCTCTACATATTGAAATCCTTACTTTTCTAAAATTATCGCGATTGTATCACTTTCAGATCGATAGATACTACCTGCAACATCACCAAACAGTCCACACATCTTAAAACCAACGCTTTCAGCTTCTTGTATTAAATCTTCTTTTGAGAAATAGGTATTCCACAAATAATAGGGGGTTATTTCCTCTTTTGAAATAATTGATATTAAGTCCAGTGTTACATTATCAAAATATTTGTAAAAACCACTTAACACCATATATTCATTGGAACGCCAAAAGCCACCATTGGGACATATCTCCCAAATGCATATGTCGCTGGAGTTGGACACCTCGCGTCGCTCAAGTT
>CAZZNN010000196.1:0-3731 GCA_964655605.1 uncultured Oscillospiraceae bacterium | reverse complement strand
GCAGATACTGCCGGTAAGGTTTGCTCAGCAGCTCGCTCATGAGCTGCTAAACCCCGTTTCAGAGGAAACGGCTCAGGAGCAGCCCGCATATTCAAGTGAAAACGTGTATACTCAGCAGCATAACGACGTTATGCCCGATAGCGACCAATATCAGCAGCAATACGGCGCGTCCGCGGGTACGCCGCCAGCGGGTGCGCCGCCAGCGGGTGCGCCGCCAGCGCAAGGCCAAGTGCCGCCAGCGCAGGGCACGCCGCAGCAGGGCATGCCGCAGCAAGGCCAAATGCCGCCCGCACAGGGCTATGGCGCGCCCGGCCAAAACGCCGCGCCGCAGTATCAGCAGGGCATACCTCCGTATCAGCAGCAGGGCTATAATATGGGCATGCCGCAGGACGCGCAATACGGCTATGCGCAGTGGGGCCAAATGCCGCCCGCCCAGGGCCAAATGCCGCCCGCACAGGGCCAAATGCCTCCAGCGCAGGGCATGCCGCCCGCGCAAGGCCAACAGGGTATGCCGCCTTACGGTTATCCGCCTTATCCGCCCTACGCGCCGCAGTATGGCTATCCGCAGTCGCGCACGGTGGTAGATGGGCGCATGGCGAATGCCAAGGAGGTGCAGTATCCCGAATTTGAGGCGGAAGGCGCGCCTTTAGGCGAGCTTGAAACGGAGAATATCCGCCGTCTTATGGACGTTCCTATGGAAATAACAGTGGATCTTGGCAGAGTAGTCAAGTCCATACGCGATATACTCGAGCTCAACGTAGGCTCGGTGGTGGTGCTCAACAAGCAGGCCGGAGAGCTTGTCGAGGTGATGGTGAACGGCATACAGATAGCGCGCGGCGAGGTGGTCGTAATAGACGACAGCTATGGCGTGCGCATAATAGAGCTCAATATGAAGGAGCTCAATTCAATCGCCAAAAAATAGACGCGATAAATCAACCGAAAGGAAAGTGACCCATGCCTGCCGATAAACGCATAAGAGTGCTGGTGGTGGATGACTCTATGATGTTTCGCACGGCCATAGCCAAGGGCTTGGAGGAGGATCCGTCAATAGAGGTAGTCGATACGGCGCACAGCGCTTACGACGCCAGAGATAAAATAGCCGCGCTCGACCCGGACGTTATAACGCTCGACGTTGAAATGCCCGGCATGGACGGCATTGAATTCCTTAAAATGCTCATGGCGTTAAGGCCAATGCCCGTTATAATGGTAAGCGCCGTAGACGGTAAGGTTTTCGACGCTATGCGCGCGGGCGCTGTGGACTTTGTTGAAAAACCCACGGCAAAGAGCATGAGCGTATTCTCGGCGGATCTCGCTGAAAAAATAAAGGCTGCCGCAATGGCGCAGCTCCCAACAAGGATAGCCGCGCGCGCGCCGACCGCCTTGGGCCGCACAACGCTTCCAAAGCGCGAAACGCCGCCCGTAAAGGAGCCGCCCGTAAAAGAGCAGCCCGCCAAGGAGCCGGAAAGGTTCAAAGACTCCGCGGGCATACCGCCCATAGTGCGTCCCAATCCGCCGCTTTCAGGCACGGCCGCCGCGTTGGCCGCCAAGCTTGATAAGCAGGAGGCCGCGCCCCGCCCGGCGTCAAAGCCGGTGCTTTCGGGGCACTCGGCGCCTATGCTCATAGCCATAGGCGCGTCAACAGGCGGCACTGAGGCCACCAACTCCATTTTAAAGGCGCTCCCGCCGGATCTGCCCGGCATAGTGATAACTCAGCACATGCCGCCGGTTTTCACAAGAATGTACGCCGAGCGTCTTGACCGCGAGAGCAAGCTCACCGTGGTCGAAGCCAAGGACGGCGATATAATCTGCCCCGGCTGCGCTTATGTGGCGCCGGGCGACAGGCAGATGCGCATTGTAAGGCGCGGAATGGACTATGTGATAAAGCTTGGCGAGCTTGATAAGGTGAGCGGCCATTGCCCCAGCGTTGACGTGCTCTTTGACTCCGTCGCGGACGCGGCAAAGGAAAAGGCGCTTGGCATAATCCTCACCGGCATGGGCTCGGACGGCGCAAAGGGAATGCTGAAAATGCGCGGCAACAACGCCTATACAATAGGTCAGGATCAGGAGAGCTGTGTGGTGTACGGCATGCCAATGGAGGCAAAAAAAATAAATGCCGTCGTGCATGAGGCCGCGCTTGAAAATATACCGGGCCTAATAATAAACAGGGTCAGAAAAAGCGCGAATTAAACCGCTTTTTGTGCGCTGCAATATGGATTTTTACAGCCGGAAGCTTATCCGGCTGTTTTTTTCGCCGTAAATTATATTCAGACTGCTTTTAGCGTGCTCGTATGGCCGCGCAGGGGAAAATGATTTTTATTTTGACCAAATTCGATTTATTTTGGCATTTTTGCCCAAAATGATTTTTCCAAATAATTCCTCCGAATTTTGCATTTAATTCCAAAATATGCGCCGAACGTTCCTTTTGGAAACTCCAGCCGCGCACGCAAGGCGCGGTTTTACACGCAAACTCGCAGTTGGACTTCGTCCGGGGCGCGAAAAATCCAATTATGATTTTTTGCCGGTTTAATTGGATTTTTTGCCAAAATAGTTTTATTTTGTAAAGCTTAAAAAGCCGCCGCGCCCGCCCGCCAATTCCGCCCCAAAAGAATTGGCGGGCATTTTTCAGCTATTTTTTTGCCGTCCAAAAAAATATGCCGCCCAGAAATAATTTAAAATAAAACCTCCCCAAAATATAAAAAATCCGTCGGCCATTTTTGCTTCAAAACGAGAAAAATATGTTTATTTGAATAAATGGCCGCCATATTTATCCCCAAAATAATATCGGCATAATTAGACAAAATTTTGTAAAAAATAAAAACCGGAATTACATTGAAACCGAATTTGCGTTTTTCAAAATCATGGCAAATGAAAAGCAAATGTGAACTAACAAATAGGGGCTTGAAATCTGCGATAAGGTGCGCTATTATAACAACGTTGTTAGCACTCAGATGATTTGAGTGCTAACCGAGAAGCGAATTAAGCCATAACAAAATAAGGAGGCAAAAAAATATGAAACTCAAACCATTGCTCGACCGTGTAGTGCTCAAGAGCCTTGAGGCAGAGGAGACCACCAAGAGCGGCATTATCCTCGCGGGCAGCGCCAAGGAAAAACCGCAGATGAGCGAAGTCGTGGCAGTCGGCCCCGGCGGCGTAGTTGACGGCAAGGAAGTTAAAATGCAGGTAAAGGCCGGCGACAAGGTGATATGCTCAAAGTATGCGGGCACCGAAGTCAAGCTTGACGGTATCGAATACAATGTAGTCCGTCAGAACGATATACTGGCCGTTGTAGAATAATAGGAAAGAGGAGAGAAGATTATGGCAAAGCAGCTTAAATACGGCGAAGAGGCGCGCAGAGCGCTTGAGACGGGCATGAACGCCCTTGCCGACACCGTTAAGATAACCCTCGGGCCAAAGGGCCGCAACGTAGTGCTCGATAAGAAATACGGCGCGCCCCTCATCACCAACGACGGCGTGACCATCGCCAAGGAAATAGAGCTTGAGGATCCATTTGAAAATATGGGCGCTCAGCTCGTTAAGGAAGTGGCCACCAAGACCAACGATGTCGCTGGCGACGGCACCACCACCGCAACCCTTCTTGCGCAGGCAATGATAAGGGAAGGCATGAAGAATGTGGCCGCGGGCGCAAACCCCATGATATTGAAGCGCGGCATAGAAACCGCTGTTGACGAGGCGGTCGCTGGGCTCAAGGAGCTTTCAAAGCCCGTTGAAAA
>CAZZNN010000195.1:0-3750 GCA_964655605.1 uncultured Oscillospiraceae bacterium | reverse complement strand
TGCCGCGCTAGATGGGGAGATAGCGGTGCCCTGCACCCGCAATCCGCTGCAGCGGGATCGAATCCCCGTCCGAGGCGCACCAAAGTGAGGTCAGCCGTTCCTTTCAAAGCGTTGATAATCGGGTCCTGTGCGAAGGGCTGCCGTGAACCATGTCAGGTCCTGACGGAAGCAGCATTAAGCGGAAAAGCCTTTGCGCCGCGGGTATGCCTGATAGGAGCCGACGAAGGAGCGTACCGTTCATTTTGCTGTGTCGAAGACGGGTGCGCGGCTTTTTTTATTAAATTCCGAGGTGTGCCATGCTTACAAATGAAATCTGTAAAAGCTATATTCGCATATTGGAAGAGGAGCTTATTTTAGCGACGGGCTGCACGGAGCCTGTCGCTATTGCGTATTGCGCGGCGCTCGCGCGCGACGTGCTCGGCTGCGTGCCGGAAAGAGTGGCGGTGGCGGCGAGCGGGAATATAATCAAAAACGTAAAGAGCGTTGTAGTGCCAAATACCGGCGGGCTTCATGGCATAAAAGCGGCCGCCGCCGCGGGAATCGCCGCCGGCAATGCGGACGCCGCGCTTCAGGTGATAGCCTCCGCCACAGACGCTCAGCGCGAAAAGATAAGAAAGTATCTTGAAAGCACGCCCATAAGCGTTTCGCAGGCGGATTCGCCTTTGATATTCGATATTTGTATAGATGTTTTTGCGGGCGAGGATTCCGCGCGCGTGAGAATTGCCAATAATCACACGAACGTCGTTTTTAAGGCGCGAAACGGCAAGCCTATATTTGAGAAGCCCTTTCTCGAATTTGCGGACGACGCGTCAACCGACAGACGGCTTTTAAATGTCAAGGATATTGTGGAATTTGCGGACACGGTGGATATCGCCCTCGTAAAGCCCGTGCTTGAAAGGCAGATAAGGTGCAATCTAGCCATAGCCGAGGAAGGGCTTCGCGGCAGCTACGGCGCAAACGTGGGCAAGGTGCTTTTAAAGGACTTTGGCGGCGACGTGCGCACCCGCGCGCGGGCGTATGCGGCGGCGGGGAGCGATGCGCGCATGTCCGGCTGCGAAATGCCGGTCGTTATAATTTCAGGCTCAGGCAATCAGGGCATGACGGCGTCATTGCCGGTAATAGTATATGCAAAGGAGCTAAACGCGCCGGAGGACAAGCTCTATCGCGCGCTTGCGGTTTCCGATCTTGTTACGATACATCAAAAGACGGGCATTGGCCGCCTTAGCGCATATTGCGGAGCCGTGAGCGCGGGCTGCGGCGCGGGCGCGGGCATAGCCTATATAAATGGCGGCGGCTATGACGTTATAGCGCACACCGTTGTTAACGCGCTCGCCATAATCTCGGGTACCGTGTGCGATGGCGCAAAGGCGAGCTGCGCGGCGAAGATAGCGGCGGCGGTAGACGCGGCGATAGTGGGCTATCACATGTATCTAAACGGTCAGGAGTTTTTGAGCGGCGACGGCATAATAACAAAAGGAGTTGACAATACCATCGCCAATATCGGCCTCCTTGCCAAGGAGGGCATGCGCGATACCGATAAAGAAATATTGAAAATAATGCTTAAAACAGAGTAAATAAGCTGCGGCCGGGTCAAAAGCCCGGCCGCAGCTTATGTCATCGCGCTTATTTTTCGTTTGCGTACACCGTGTATGAAGGCACGGATTTTGTCAGCCACACGTTGCCGCCTATAATGGAGTCATGCCCTATTGTTATATCGCCTAAAATCGTGGCGTTGGCATATATTATCACGTTATTCTCTATGTTGGGGTGGCGCTTTATGCCCTTTATGGGATTGCCGTGCTCGTCTAGCGGGAAGCTTTTCGCGCCGAGCGTAACGCCCTGATAAAGCTTCACGTTATTGCCTATCACGCAGGTTTCGCCAATTACAACGCCGGTGCCGTGATCTATAAAAAAGCGCTCGCCTATCCTCGCGCCGGGGTGAATGTCTATACCGGTGCGCCTGTGGGCGTGCTCGGTCATTATGCGCGGCAAAAGCGGTATGCCAAGCGCATAAAGTATGTGCGCGAGCCTATATACGCATACCGCCGCAAGCGATGGGTATGAGAGCACTATCTCCTCATAAGACGCGGCGGCGGGGTCGCCGTCGTATGCGGCGCGAATATCTGAATAGACGAGCTCGCGCACATGCGGCAGCTCGTTTAGCGCTTCGAGCGACAGCGCCCGCGCCTTCGCCCTGTCGCACTCAAGCGAGCCGAGTATCGCGCGCTCAAGCTTTGACTGCGTGAGATAAAGCCTCGTTTCAGTGAGCGAGTCGAGCTCGCTTTTTGAGAGCGGCTCGCTCTCAAATATGCCCGGAAGCACGAGCGAGCGCATAAGCTTCAATAGCTCCACAGTCTGGCTGTGCGTCACATTGCAGCGTATGGCAAAATCTTCCGCGTTGGTGCTTGCGGAAAGCTTGGCGAGTACATTTGACAGCGTTTGTTGCATGTAAACCTCTTTCAATCGCACTATTATAGCGCATGGGCTCGACTCTCCTGCGCTATAGTGCAGGAGAATTGAATCCGCATGTGTTCGGCTCTCCTGCGCTATACCATATAATATTCCAATGATACGCTTACTATTGCTAAAAAATCAAGTGTGATGTAGGATAATAATATATTCTAGAGGAGGTAATCGCTTTGATAGCCGTTAACACAGCCGCCTTGATAGGCAATACTCCGCTTTTGAAGCTTCGCGGGTATGCCGCGCGCCATCAGCTAAAATGCGCGATAACAGCCAAGCTTGAATATCTCAATCCCTTCGGGAGCGTTAAGGACAGGGTCGCTCGCGCTATGCTCGACGCTGCGGAGCAATCGGGGCGCATTGCATCTGGCGCAACCGTTATAGAGCCCACCAGCGGCAACACCGGCATTGGCCTTGCGGCGCTGTGCGCCGCGCGCGGCTATAAATGCGTTATAGTGATGCCGGAAAATATGAGCGTTGAGCGGCAGCGGCTGATGAGAGCCTATGGCGCTCAGGTGGTTTTAACCGAGACCGCAGGCGGTATGACAGCCTCGATAGCAAAGGCCAAAGAGCTTGTTTTGAGCAGCGGCGGCGCATATATGCCCGACCAATTCAATAATCCGGCCAATGTTGAGGCGCATATATACACGACAGGCCCCGAGATCTGGGAGGGCATGGCGGGCAATATAGACGCGTTTGTCGCGGGCATAGGTACGGGCGGCACCATAACCGGCGTTTCGCAATATTTAAAGCAAAAAAACAGCACCCTGTGCGCCATAGGCGTTGAGCCGGACACGTCAAATGTGCTCACGGGCGGCAAGGCTGGGCCGCATAAGCTTCAGGGCATAGGCGCGGGCTTCGTGCCTCCGCTGCTTGAGCGCGATTATGTTGACGAGGTGCTCCCGGTTTCGTATGAGGACGCTATGGCAGCTAAAAGCGACGTGATGGAAACGGACGGTATTTTGATTGGCATATCCGCAGGCGCAGCTCTCGCCGCCGCAAAAATACTCGCCGGACGCAGAGAATATTTCGGCGGCTCTATAGTGACGCTGTTTGCCGACGGCGGCGAAAGGTATCTGGCATAGCGCCCGCTTCATTTCGGCTTTAGCCCGCAGGTAAAAGACGAGTGTGGGTGTTTTTTGACACGCCAAAGGGGAGAGCCAAGCTCTCCCCTTTGGCGTTTGTTGGGGTCTTTGCGATGAAGGATTGGTATTAAGTTGTAATCCCGCGCAGTACGGCGCGGAAAATTTATGCGGCATCCTCGGAAAGGGTGCATACATACAGCTT
>CAZZNN010000194.1:0-3775 GCA_964655605.1 uncultured Oscillospiraceae bacterium | reverse complement strand
ACGTTTGGCCTGCCCGCGCTTTGGGTGAGCGAGTCCAACCGCGAAAAGGCGGAGCTGATGGGCTATACCACCATAGACCCGCCGAGCGTTATAGCAACGCACATGACGGACGTTATAAAGCGCAACGCCTCAGAGCTGCTCACCCGCCAGCAGGTGCAGGTGCTAGTTGACAATCTAAAGACTCAGCAGCCAGCGCTCGTTGACGAGGTGATACCAAAGATGTTCTCGCTTGGCGAGCTTCAAAAGGTGCTCGCGGCGCTTTTGCGCGAGAACGTATCCATAAAGGATCTGGGCACGATACTTGAGACGCTTGGCGATTACGGAGCCATGACCCATGATATAGACACGCTCGTGGAGCACGTTCGCGCGTCGCTATCAAGGGCAATATCAAAGCGCTTCATACCCGATGGCAAGGCGCGCGTTATCACGATAGACGCGGGCGTTGAGCAGCTCATGCTCGAGCGTATGCGCAAAACCGAGTGGGGCGCTTATGTGGCTTTGGATCAAGGCGAGCTTAACAGAATATTGCAGAGCCTTAAAAAATCGGTCGATCGCATGGCAAAGCTTGGGCTTACGCCAATAGTGCTCACATCGCCGGTTTTAAGGCGGCACTTTAAAAAGATAACGGAGCAGCTTGCGCCTGATTTCATAGTGCTTTCATATAATGAGATAGGTCAGGACGTGGATGTCGTTGCGGAAGGAGTTGTGAGCGTTTAAATGGAAACCAAGAAATATTACGCGCAGGACATGCCTGCCGCGCTCGAGCAGATAAAGAGCGAGCTGGGGCCTGAGGCTATCATCGTAAAAAGCCGCAAGGTGAGGCAGCGCGGCGGCCTTTTCGGCTTGTTCGGAAAGCCGATATACGAGGTTGTGGTGTCCTTTGACCCGGACGCGGCCGACGAGCACCAAAAAGAGCAGCGCCGAAAGAGCGAGCAGTCCGCCGCCGACCGCGCCGAAATGGAGCGCATAGCGCCCAAACGCACGCATGAGGAAACCGTTAAGGAAATTGAACGCCTCAGAAGCATTGCGCAAAACCCCGCAAGACGCGTGCAGACAAAGCCGCCGCGCGAGGAAAGGCTCATGGCCGCGCAGGAGAAGGCGGAAAAGCTGGGCGTTTTATTGCCCGGAGCGCAGAAGCTTTCAAGCGAGGAGCAGGAATTTCAAAATGAAATGCTCAGCATGCTCCTCAATGACGACGCGCCTCGCGCCGACGCTTCCAACGCCAGCCGCTTGGGCGCTTACGGCGCAAACGCGCCACGCCGCGCCGCCGCACAGTCCGGCGCACAGGCCGCCCCCGCGCAGGCCGTAAACGCCAACGCGCCAAACGCAAATGCGCCAAACGCAAACGCGCCCGCCTCAAGCGGCGCGCAAAAAACCGCGGCAAACGCGCAAAACGCGCCGCGCGCGCCGGGCATGCCGGGAGTACAGAACGCGCCGGGCGCGCATGCAGAGCCTGCGCCCGCCGCGCGCGCGAGCGTTAAAAGCGATGTGCGCTGGGCGGATAACATACAGGACGCCGCAAACGAGGCGCGGCCGCGCGCCGCGCGCGCGGGGATAACCACCGCCGCAGCCTACGCCGCATTGGCGGGCAAAAAGCCGGTGAGCGCGTATCTTCAGGACGATGATATATCGGACGAGGAGCTTGACGCGAGCGACGAAAAATTCCGCGAGCATGAAAAGCTCGTAAAGGCTCAGCTTGAAAGGCTCAACGCCAAAAAAGACGAGGACGACGAATACGACGAGGACGAGGGCGTTATAGACGCTTTGCCCGGCGACGGCGGCGAGGTATCCGCCAAACGCAAGCGCGGCCGTCCGCGCAAATATCCCGCGCTCTCAGAGGGCGGCGACACCCGCTGGGCGAGAGATATAGACGCGAGAATGCGCGCGCTTGAAAACATGGTAAAGCAGCTTCCCGAACGCGAGGTGCGCGCGGGCGCGCCAAAAGCGCCGGGCGGCGTGAAGGGCGCGGCGGCAATGGCCTTGGACGAGGAGCTTACGGATATAGAGGCGAGGCTTTTGGAGTTTGACGTGGCGCCCGCTATAGCGCGCTATATAGTCGAAAGCGCGCAGCGCCTTTCAGACGATGAGCGCATAGACCCGCTCGACGCGGCGGAGGCCGCCTTGCGCGAGCTTATAGGCAAGCCCCGTCAGGTGCGCAAGCGCTCAGGCGGGCCAAGAACCGTTATGCTCATAGGCCCAACGGGCGTTGGCAAAACCACAACGCTTGTGAAGCTCGTTTCAAGCTGCGTGTTCGACAGGCGCTCAAGCGTGGCGATAATAAACGCCGACGTATACCGCGTGGGCGCGCAGGAGCAGCTTTCGGCCTACGCAAAAATTCTCGACGTGCCGCTTATCACCATCTACAGCACCGATGAATTAAAACGCACGCTCAAGGAGCACGAGGATAAGGATTTCATATTTATTGATACCTGCGGCAAGGCGAGCGTAGATAAGGAATATCAGCGCGATATGCAAAGGCTCATTGAGGCGGGCGGCATACAGGACGTTTACGTGGTGGTGTCGAGCACGTCGTCATATAAGACCTATAAGCTCATAGCGGACAGCTATTCATTCCTGCCGCGCTACAACTGCATTTTAACAAAGCTTGATGAGAGCGGCGCTTACGGTGCGGCCGTGAACATGCGCTATTACAATAAAAGCGCCTCGCTTTCATATTTGACTACGGGACAGAATGTGCCGGACGATATTATAAGAGCCGACGCGGACGAGATAGTTGCAAGGCTGCTCGGGTAAAAAACCGCAAAGCGGCGCTTTAGGCGCGATTTCGCGGGGAAAGGGATTTAAGCTATGGATCAAGCCACAAATTTAAGAAAACTGGCCGAGGAGAAAAAGGGCGCCGCCGCACGGCACTCGGCTTCCATAATCACCGTGGCCTCCGGCAAGGGCGGCACCGGCAAGACGTTTTTCTGCGTCAATTTCGCCATAGCGCTCGCGGAAGCTGGCAAGCGCGTGATGATAATAGACGCGGACTTCGGCCTCTCCAATGTGGACGTTATGCTCGGCGCAAAGCCCAAATATAATCTTCTGCATGTGATAAACGGCGCTTGCACGCTTAAGGAGGCCATGTGCACCGGGCACGGCGGCATACAATATATTTCCGGCGGCAGCGGCCTCGACGAGCTTTTGAATGTGAAAAAGCGCTCCATAAACGCGCTTTTATCGCAGCTTAGCGAGGTGGACGAGGAGCTTGATTTCATAATATTCGATTCGGGCGCGGGCATAAACGAGCATGTTAAAAAAATAATTTGCTCGTCCGACGAGCTTATTTTGATGCTCGCTCCAGAGCCGCCGAGCCTGGTCGACGCGTTCGCGCTGGTGAAAAGCGTTAAATCGAGAAATAATTGCCCGCCTATGGGCTTTGTGATAAATCGCTGCGATAATATGATGGAGGCTATAGTTACGGCGCGAAACTTCCGAAGTATAGTAAAGAAGTATCTTGGGACGGACATGGAGTATTTAGGTTATCTTTTAACCGATAAAAACGTGCCAAGGTCCATAAAGATGCAAACGCCCATAAAAATAAGCTATCCGGACAGCTCCGCCGTTAAAGACATCGAACAGATTGTCAACCAATTCATAATTGCGGAGCAAAAGCCAAGGCGCGGGGGCTTGCGTACTTTTTTGGAGCGGGTTATAATAAATAATGATAAGGACTCAATATGAAAGATTTCATCTTTCATTTACGGTTTTGAGGCTTTCGCCATTTTACAATGGCGATTTTGCTGGCGCAAAACCTGCCTCAAATTCCAATTTT
>CAZZNN010000193.1:0-3777 GCA_964655605.1 uncultured Oscillospiraceae bacterium | reverse complement strand
GGCTAATCGCGAAGCGATTTGCCGATGTGTAGGGCGGGGGCTTGCTCCCGCCGGGCGTCGCCACACCGCCGCAGCATGCGTGCAACCCCGGAGAACGCGAAGCGTTCTCGCAATGGCTAATCGCGAAGCGATTTGGTAACGGCTAATCGCGAAGCGATTTGCCGATGTGTAGGGCGGGGGCTTGCGCCCGCCGCGGGGCTTGCGTCCTCACGCGGTACGTCAAAAGCAAACCGAAGGTTTGCGATGTTGCCGTCCCCTACGGGGTGCGCCGCCTTTACGCGTTCACCTTCTCCTTTATCCCAATCTTCAACAGCTTCGACACGGGCTTATAGATTATGAACGTCACCACCGAGTTTCCCACGGCCTTTATAAGGTTAAAGGGAATTATCACGGGCAAAAGCATGGCCGTGACCGCCTCGACGGGCGCGCCCATGAACTTGGCGGTGATGATATAGTTAAGCGGTATCATCATGAGGGTTTTAACTATCGAGCCCACGGTCATTGCGAGCACCGCGCCCTTTAGCGTGTGGAGCTTATTATAGATAAGCCCGGCTGCGATAACGTAAGCGCCGGTAGACACAAAATGCATAACGATGCCGGAAACGCCGCTCGCGGCGGACACCGTCACGCCCTGAATAACGCTCACTATGGCCGTCAGCGCGAGTCCCCACCACGGGCCGTACATGAACGCGCCGATTATTATGGGCACGTCCGCAAGGTCGAACTCAAGAAACGGCGCAGATGGAAAAATTGGGAAATGGATCAACGCCACGAGTATCACGGCGAGCGCCGCGAGCATGCCAAGGCGTGCGACTTTTTGAACTGTTTGGTTGCGCATGAGATTTTCCTTTTCTGCTTTGGAGAAAAGAAAGAAGCTTCAAATCGCGTTGCCCGGAAAGGGTGAAACCCTTCCCCCACGCTTATCTCAGCTTCCGTAGGTTCGGCTGTTGCGCGCGAAAAAAACGCGCATTTATGCTGCCTCTCCCTTCCAGACTTGCCTTATTCGCAGATTTTCCTAAACTTCCCTAACAGCCGTTTTGGAGGCACAAATTGACCCAACGGGTCAATTTGTCCTGCGTTTGAATTTGCCAATAAAGGCAAATTCCTCAGCGCAGCTATATCACTCCTAAACTTCCTTTACAGCCGTTTTGGAGGCACAAATTGACCCAACGGGTCAATTTGTCCTGCGTGCAAATTTGCCAATAGAGGCAAATTTCTCAGCGCAGCTATATCTCTCCTAAACTTCCCTAACAGCCGTTTTGGAGGCACAAATTGACCCAACGGGTCAATTTGTCCTGCGTTTGAATTTGCCAATAAAGGCAAATTCCTCAGCGCAGCTATATCACTCCTAAACTTCCTTTACAGCCGTTTTGGAGGCACAAATTGACCCAACGGGTCAATTTGTCCTGCGTGCAAATTTGCCAATAGAGGCAAATTTGCTAAGCATACTGTCGGCAAAACGGATTCTCACCGTTTCGGCCTTGACGCAGTGCGCCAAGGTTCGCGGGCTTATCGGCAGGGCATAAAATTTTACCCTCCGCATCACCGCCGGTGTGGAATTTCACCACCCCCGAAGCAACAATATTGTATTACGGATAAAGCCAATATGCAATAGTCATTTTCACCCACCGCGAGCTTTAGCTCGCAGGCAAAAGACAGCAACATCAAAAACCACATAAAACGCATTCATGCATTTTATGTGGTTTCGGCGATCACTACCTCGCACACCCGCAAAACCCCGTTTTCCACATAAAATCTCACGTCGAGCCCGGCGAAGAAAAAGCCGTGCCGCTCGCTTGGGTCGTCCCGATAGGCCACGCGCGGGTCGAGGCTGAGCGCCTCTATGAGCGCGGCGCGCTTCTCCTGCGGGACGGCTTTGAGCAGGGCCTCGTCGAACTCCACGCCGAGCTTATGTGAAAGCTGCTCCTGCGCAAAGCCGTTTCTCGCGTCTGGGTGACTATCCGAAAATGAAAGATAGGGTTTTATATCGTATATGGGCGTCGCGTCCATGAGATCCGCGCCGGACACGGTGAGCACCGTGCCAAGACCCGGACGCGCCTCCATTTTTTCAAGCTTGACCGACGATAGCCCTATGGGGTTTGGCCTGTTTGGCGAGCGCGTGGCGAAAACGCCCATGCGCGTGTTGCCGCCAAGGCGCGGCGGCAGCACCGTTGGGCTCCACTGCGACGCGTCCTCGCGCTCAAGCGCGCTAAAGCCCCAGATAAGCCACAGGTGCGAATAGCCCTCAAGCCCGCGCAGCGCGTTCGCGTCGCGAAACTCCGGCTCGAATATCACCTCGGCGCGCTGCTCCAAAACCATGCCGCTCTGACGCGGTATGCCGTATTTTGTGGGAAAATCGCTCTTTATCCGCGCTATCACGCGCAACGGAAATGTATCCTGCATGGTGTGCTCCTTGTGGGGGGGATTTGGGCTTGCGCAGATGCGCGGGACGAGAATGCGCCGCATGCCGCCCCCCTACGGCGTTTTCCCGCATATTACGATGCTTATTTCGCGGCCTTTAGCACGTTCATGAGCGATGATTGCAGCAGTTGCGAAAAATTGACTCCCTGCTTCTCAGCGGCCTCATTCATCCAGGCGGGTATGGTGAGAGTTTTTTTCACGGACTGCGTTTTAACCGCCTCGCGCACAAGCGGCATATACACCTCGATCAAGACCGCCCGCTGATTTTCTTCAAGCTTTATATCCACAAGCCGGCTCGGTTCCGGTATCTCCTCGCCAAAATCTTCGCGCGTAAGCATGTGCCCGCAAAGCGCGTCCTTTGCCATGCGCAGCGCGCCCTCGTCGTTATCCGCGCAGGTGACGCAGCCGTCAATATCGGGGAACGACACGGCCACGCCGTTTTCATCGTAATCAAATATCGCCGGGTACACGTATTTGTCCTGTTTTGTCATTTTTGCGCCTCCATTCGCGTTTATTCGGCTCGTATGCCCGCCTGCTTCAATATGCTAAAGGCGGTCTTTATATTCACATCTTTCACAGGGTGCGGCACGGTGACCACCCCTTTTTTCTCATTATGTTTATAATGATGATGGTCTCCCATCACCCTGACGAGAAACCACCCGTCAGCCTCAATTATTTTTATTAGTTCTTTGGAAGAATATGATTTCATAGCTCCTCCGTTGTGTACGTATTATAATACGTGTTGCGGCTTTTGTCAAACACCCGCGCCGTTATATGCTCGCGTCGCTTGCGCCACTGCGCCCCGCCTACGCCTCGGCCGCTGGCGCTACCGCGACGGTGGCGGACTCTATCTGGTGCTCTTTTATCTCCTTGACCTTTATAATGAGGCCGCAGGTTTCAAGCTCCACTCGCTCGCCGTCCTGCGGGACCGCGCCAAGGGCGCCGAACACGAGGCCGCCGAAGGTCTCGTAATCGTCGAGCGGGAGCTTTAGCTTGAGCGCTTCGCAAACGTCGTCGAGCGGCGCGGAGCCGCGTATGCGCCATGTGTTTGAATCGAGGCGCTCTATCTCCGGCTTTGGCGCTTCCTCGGCCTCGTCGTCGCCAAGGTCGCCCACGAGCTGCTCAACGAGGTCGTTTACGGTGACAATGCCTGTCATGCCGCCGTATTCGTCCAAAACGATGGCGATATTGTTGCGCGTTCGCTTCATATTCCTGAAAAGCACGTCCGCCTTAACGCTCTCCGGCACGAAATACGCACTCTTGACGGCGTTCTCCATAACGCTTTGGCGGCTCTTGTCCTCAAGGCGGAAATAGTCCTTGGCGTTGAGAATGCCGATGATGTTGTCCGGGGAATCC
>CAZZNN010000192.1:0-3858 GCA_964655605.1 uncultured Oscillospiraceae bacterium | reverse complement strand
GTATGAAAGACTGCGTCTTTCATACCCGTTTGGAGGCTTTATCCGCCAAGAGCTAACGAATCGCGCAGCGGATATTTTGCTGACGAAAAACCTGCCTCAATTCCGATAGAGGGGAAGCTTTCGCAAGCGAAAGCTATGGTCAGATTCATGGAATCAAACGCAATAAAATACAATATGTGGCAAAACACCGGCTTCATGATAAAAACCGCGTGGGAAAAAAGCAAGGCGGTGATATTCCTGTGCGCGCTGAGCGGCGTGCTCGCTTTTTTGGTGAGCCTTGCAGAGCTTTACTTTGCGCCTGCCGTGCTTGAAATCGTGGAGTCTAAGCAGCCGCTTGAAAAGCTTTTGGGCACGATAGCTTTTTTTTCGCTCGCGCTTATCATTCTAAAGGCGATAAAGGAATATGTGCGCATGAACGTAACGACGGACCGCGTAGCTATCCGCACCGGCCTATTGAGCGACGCTCAGCTAAAGCTTGCCACAATGTCGTATCCGCTGACCGAGAATGAGCGTGTGCTCGCGCTGTTTAGCAAAATGGGCGAGGCGATGTATAGCAATAATTCCGCCGCCGAGGCGATATGGGATACGCTTGCAAAGCTTGTTGAAGCCATATTGGGCTTTATAGTTTATATGCTGCTGCTAAATAGGGTGGACACGGTGCTCTTGCTTGTTGTAACGCTGACGAGCGCCGCGAGCTATTTCTCGTCCAAAAGGCTCAGCGCCTGGGGCTACCGCCATCGCGAGGAGGAGGCGGAGTATGAGCACAGGTGCGATTATTTGGGCAAAAAGGCGCAGGACTATACGCTCGCAAAGGATATTAGGATATTTGGCATAAGCGCTTGGCTTATAGATGTGTTTAGCGGCGTTTATAAGCTTTATCACGATTTTCATGCGCGCGCCGCCCGCGTATATATATGGGCGGACGTTATCGACGCGGCGTTCGCGCTTTTAAGAAATGGAATAGCATATTTCTATCTTATCGCTATGGCGCTCAGGGGCGAGCTGTCAGCGGCGGAGTTTTTGCTCTATTTCACGGCTGTGAGCGGGTTTACCGCTTTTGTGAGGGAAATACTGTCGAATCTGTCCGATCTGCACGACCATGGCCTAAAGCTTGCGTCGCTGCGCGAGGTGATGGATATAAAGGAAACGTTTAAGTTTGAGGACGGCGAGCCGCTCGAGCCTGTGCGCGGAGCGCCATATAAAATCGAATTGAGAAATGTGTCCTATCGCTATGAGGGCGCGGACGATTTTACGCTTAAAAACGTCGATCTTACCATAGCTCCGGGCGAAAAGCTCGCCATAGTGGGGCTGAACGGCGCGGGAAAGACCACGCTCGTCAAGCTCGTCACCGGCCTTTACGACCCAACCGAGGGCGAGGTGCTTTTAAATGGCGAGGATATAAGAAAGTATAACAGGCGCGATTATTACAGGCATTTTTCCGCCGTGTTCCAGGATTTTTCCGTGCTGCCCGCCAGCATAGCCGAAAACGTGGCGCAAAAAAGCATTGCCTCCAGTGCGGACGCGGATATGGATAAGCTCAAGGAGTGCCTTGTTAAAGCGGGACTTTGGGAAAAGCTCTCCTCGCTGCCGGACGGGCTTTCAAGCAAGCTTGGCAAGCAGGTATATGATGAAGCGATAGAGCTTTCAGGCGGCGAAACGCAGAGGCTCATGCTCGCCCGCGCGCTCTATAAGGACGCGCCGATAATAGTGCTAGACGAGCCTACCGCAGCGCTTGACCCCATATCCGAAAGCGATTTGTATATGCGCTACGGCGAGCTTAGCGGCGGCAATACATCGCTCTATATCTCGCACAGGTTCGCCTCCACCCGCTTTTGCGACAGAATAATCCTTATAAAGGACGGCGGAATAAAGGAGGAGGGCACGCACGCGCAGCTTTTGGCCGCGGGCGGCGATTACAGCGAGCTTTTTGAGATACAGAGCCGTTATTATATGGAGGAGGGCGGAGAAGATGAAGCGAAATAAGGAGAATAAAGTGTCGCTTGGCGAGGCGTTTGCCCTTAATATAAAGGCGGTCAAGCTATGGCACAGGAATATGCCGGGCTATATGCTCTCAAGCGTTGGCAAGTGCATACTGAGCGCGCTTGCGCCTTACGCGGGCATTTATTTTGCCGCGCGCATACTCGACGAACTCTCTGGTGCGCGCGACGCTAAAACGCTCGCCACGCTCGTGCTTGCAACGCTCGGCACAGCGCTCGTTTTAGGCATTGCCGCGGCGGTGTTTGGGCGCATTAGCAAGCGCGAGGCGAGCTGCGAGTATATAGGGTGTGAAAAGCTATATGCCCAAAAGCTTTTTTCAATGGATTTCCATATAGTGGACGATCCGCACACACACGATCTGCGCTCGCAGATATATCAAAACTCAAATTGGAACGGCTTTGGCATTTCCGACGCCGTTCGCACGTCTATGTGGCTTGTGGAGGCGGTTTCGAGCGTTGCGGGCGCATTGGCGCTGTGCGTTTCGCTCTTTACGCTGCGCGTGCCGCAGGGCGAGTTCGTATCGCTCAACTCGCCGCTGTTTTCGGCGGCGGCAATAGCGCTCCTGCTCGCGGCCACATTGCTTTCACCGGCGCTTGCAAACAAGGCGAATGAGTATTACGCAAAGGCGGCTCAGAGCGTGAAATTTGCAAACAGGGCGTTCAATTTTTTCGGTTTTTTGCCGTATGACAGGCAAAAATCAAAGGACGTGCGCATGTATAGGCAGGATCTGCTTTGCGCGGCGTCGATGGGAACGCTGGAGTTCTTCAAACTCATGAAAAAATTCTCGCGCGGCCCAATAGGCGGCTATAAGGCGCTTTCGGCGGTGGCGTCGGGCATTTTTATAGGCCTCGTGTATCTGTTCGTGTGCCTTAAAGCGTGGGCTGGCGCATTTGGCGTGGGCGCGGTAACGCAGTATATAGGCGCGATAACGGCGCTCGCGGGCGGAGTGTCTATGCTTATACGCAGCTTTGGCGAAATAAAGCTCAACGCGGAGTTCCTCAAAACCACATTTGAATATCTCGATATGCCAAACGATATGTATCAGGGCAGCCTTACTATTGAAAAGCGCGGCGACAGGAAATACGAGATAGAGTTTAAGGACGTGAGCTTTAAATATCCATCTGGCGACGCGTGGGCGCTGAGGCATGTGAATTTTAAATTCCGCGTTGGCGAAAGGCTCGCGGTAGTCGGGCGCAACGGCAGCGGCAAGACCACATTTATAAAGCTGCTGTGCCGCCTTTACGACCCAACCGAAGGCGAGATACTTTTAAACGGGATAAACATTAAAAAATATGATTACAGAGAGTATATGTCGATATTCTCGGTAGTATTTCAGGATTTTAAGCTTCTGGCGTTCGGCCTTGGTGAAAATGTGGCCGCGAGCGTCGATTTTGACGAGGCAAAGGCCGAGGACTGCCTCGTTCGCGCAGGCTTTGGCGAACGGCTAAAGGCCATGCCGCACGGGCTTAAAACCATGCTTTACAAGGATTTCGACAAGGAGGGCGTGGAAATATCCGGCGGCGAGGCGCAAAAAATTGCCATCGCCCGCGCGCTCTATAAGGACGCGCCGTTTATCGTGCTAGACGAGCCGACGGCCGCGCTCGACCCCGTGGCGGAGTTTGAGATATATTCAAAGTTCAACGAGATAGTTTCCGACTGCACCGCCGTCTACATAAGCCATCGCCTCGCCTCCTGCCGGTTTTTGGACGATATAGCCGTGTTTTCAAACGGGAGCATAGTTGAGCGCGGCACGCACGACGCGCTGTTGGCCGCGGGCGGCGAATATTCTGCGCTGTGGAACGCGCAGGCGCAGTATTATACGTCCGCTCAGGCGTGATGGCCGATTATTCCTCATGAATT
>CAZZNN010000191.1:0-3864 GCA_964655605.1 uncultured Oscillospiraceae bacterium | reverse complement strand
ACCTCATCCGTCCCCTGCGGGGACACCTTCCCCTCAAGGGGAAGGCTTAATTTACAGATAGCTTTCCAGCGTCTGATACAGGGTTCTTGCTTCGACGGGCTTGGCTATGTGGGCGGTCATGCCGGCGTCGGCGGTCTGCTTTATATCCTCGTCGTAAGCGTTGGCGGTGAGCGCTATTATCGGCACGGTCTTGGCGTCCGGCCTGTTGAGCGCGCGTATGGCGCGGGCGGCTTCTATGCCGTCCATCACGGGCATTCTAACGTCCATTAGCACCGCGTCGTAATGATTCCTCTCGCTCGCGTCGAAAAGCTCCAGCCCTATGCGGCCGTTCTCCGCGTGCTCGACTATCATGCCGCGCTTTGATAAAAGCTTTATTGTTATCTGCGCGTTGAGCGGGTGATCCTCGCACAGCAGCACGCACCTGCCCGCAAGCTCCGAGGCCGTCACATGCATTGCGCTAAGCTGCGTCGCCGCCATTCCCGCCGCGCTCCGCTCCGCCACGGGCAGGCTAAGCCTCACGGTGAACTCCGTCCCCTCGCCCGGCGCGCTCTTGCAGGATATTGACCCGTCCATAAGGTCTATGAGCCGCTTCACTATCGAAAGCCCCAGCCCCGTGCCGCCCTCAAAGCGCTCGCGCGAGGTCTCCTCCTGCTCAAAAAGCGTAAACATGCGCTGCTGAAACTCCTCGCTCATGCCAACGCCATCGTCCTTTATAACGCACCTTAGCATGGCCGTGCCATAGCTTTCGCTCTCTTTTTCCAGTTCTAGCGACACATGCCCGCCGCGCTTCGTGTATTTCACGGAATTGCCAAGCAGATTCATGAATATCTGCTCTATCCTCAGCCTGTCCCCCACTACA
Organism: uncultured Oscillospiraceae bacterium; assembly: GCA_964655605.1. Lineage (GTDB taxonomy): Bacteria > Bacillota > Clostridia > Christensenellales > CAG-138 > CAZUUR01. The sequence continues at coordinate 3,005 of CAZZNN010000191.1, read as the reverse complement.
AACTCGGGCACGTTCTCATTTACGGAGAGACTAAGCGCTATCTCCTTATCCGCCGCGCGCGGCGAGAGCAGGTCGTTTAGCCTGGCTATCACCTCGCGGGTGCAGAATGCCGCCACGGCTATGCTCATGCGGTCATTTTCAATTTTTGACATATCCAATGCGTCATTTATAAGCGCCAGCAGGTATTTGCCAGATGAATTCACCTTTTCATGATAGCTTCGCGCCTCATTTATATCGCCGCTGTCCGCGCCAAGCTCGGAAAAGCCCAGTATAGCGTTCATTGGCGTGCGCATATCGTGGCTCATTCGCGAAAGGAAATCGGTCTTGGCGCGATTGGCGCTCTCGGCAAGCTTGAGCGACGCCGTGAGCACCCGCTTTTGCCTGTCCTGCTCGGCCATAAGCTCGGTTATATCCGTGCGCGAGAATAGCACCATGCCGTTTCTAAGGTCGTAATTGGCGAAACGCGTCTTTTTTATGCGCACAGCGCCGCTGTTGTCCCTTATCTTGTATATATGCTCAAACATGGGCGCGCTCTTTAGCCGCTTGTACACATTGGCCACATTGAAGGCTTCGCTCGCGGCCTCCCTGTCCTCCGGAAGAATATATTTGTCCAGGGCGTTATGCACAAAATCGGAAAAAAGCACCTCCTCGCCGCGAGTTAAAACGTCCGTCTGCTCGTCCTGGCGCTTGAATACGCGCATATCGCCGCTGAAAATATTCACATTGGCGATAAAATCAAAGTCGTAAGACGTTATCGCGTCTATTATAGCGCGCGCGGTCATCTGGTCGGTTCGGTCAACGCCGTATATGAAGCAGATAACGTCCCCGCTGTCCGGGTCGCGGCTCAAATTGCCCGTAAACTCTATCCACAGGGGCTTTGCGTCTATTGAAATGAGCCTGTAGGTATCGGAGAAGGAGAGCTGCCCCTTTTCAAATCTTTTTAGTATATTCTTGGCAGAATAGGTTCTGGCGAAATTAACGCGCTCAGTATCGTCCGCCATGAGCTGAAGCGCGTGCGTTATAAGGTCGGCCGCGCTATGGGTGTGCACGGGATTGAAAAGCCCGCCGCTCCCGCGATAGGAGAGCACCTTGCCCGTGGTTATATCCACAACGAGGCTCAAAAGCGAGTTTTTCGCCACCGTCTCCTGGAATGTAACAGTTTCCTCAAAGCGCAGCCGCGCGTCCATCTCGCTCGTTACGTCGTGACCGGAGCCTATGGCGCGAAGCGGCTTCATATCGTTATCGAAAATTATCGTGTAATCGGTGCGGATCCATCTTTCCTGCCCGCCCACGTACCATTTTGTGGTGCAGGACACATTGCTCATGCCGCGCTCAAGCCTTGCGTACATTTCGCGCAGCGTATCAACCGAGTCCGGGTGCACTATTCTGAGCGCTATTGCGGACTCCGGCACGTTTTTAAGGTAATTCATCTCACGCATGCCCGCGCCCGCTTTATCGGACATATATTGTATGGAGCGCGTGGCGAAGAAATATTCCCAGGTGCGTATGCCGTTTTGCTGCATGACCTTTTCAAAGCGCTCCTGAAGATCCTTATACGCGTCTATATTCTCGCCCGTGCATATCGCCTTAACGGCCTCGCCGTCGCTATTGTAAACGCGGGTCGCGCGCAGGCGCAGCCACATATTCGTGCCGTCGGGACGGGGGAGCTTGACTTCCGCGCTCGCCTCGTTTTCGCCCGCGATAACGGCTTTGAAAAGCTGCTCCGCGCGGCTTTTATATGGCTCCACAAGCGCGTTGCAGTTGAGCCACGTTTCAAGCTTATCGTCCTCAAGCTCGCTGCCAAAAAGCTCGTGCACCCTGCCGGAGCCGGAGAATTCAAGCGTCTTTAGATCAAGCTCCCAGTGGAAAATATTCGCCGTTTCAAAAGCGATGGAAAGGCTCTGCTCATTTTGATAAAGCTCCTCGCGCGCGCGGGTCTGCTCGGTTATATCGTTGATGTATGCGTAATAGCGCGTCATGCCCGCTTCGTCCTCGGCGGGTATGGCGTGGAAGGCGAGAAATGCGGTTTCGCCGGATTTTTTGGTTACTTTTTCTTCAAGGTCAAGCCCCTCGTGCGCGTTTACGGCCGACAGGAATTTCTCGCTGAACGCGGCTTTTTCGGCCTCCGTCACCAAAATCGACTCGCGCTTTTTAAGCATGCGCATGTATTCGTCCGCGCTGTAGCCCGTGAGCCGCTCCCAGCCCTCGCTCACATAGGTGAGGTGCGGCTGCTTTTTTGTCAGCTCGTATACGGCTATCGCACCGGGGACGGAGTTGATGGTGAGCTCAAGGCGCTTTTCGGCCTTGTGGAGCTTGTCGCTCAGCTCGCGCTCGGAGAAAACGAACGGGAAGAATTCATCGTCCTGCTGAAGACAATTCGCCACGCTCAGGCACACGCTCGAAAGCCTGTACCCATCGTCCTCCGATTTTCGCGCCACGAAAAGGCAGCGCATAACGAGCATGCCGCATAAGTCGCCCCTGCCCGCGTGCAGGCCGCACGACACGGTCGTAACGCTCGCGCTCTCCTTGGTTTGGGCGGCGTCCACCAGCTCGTAATCGAAGGGCTCTGGTGATGAGGCGATGTTTTTTTGCATAAGGTCGAGGAAGCTTTTTAGGCCGCGCGCGCGTTCGTCCGCGCCAGTGCCGATGAATGTCACGTCGCTCGTGACGCACGAAGCAACGCCCTCAACGCTTCGCCGCGAAAGATATTCGTATAAGTAATTATTTACGGCTTCAAGGCCCGTCCGTGCTTTACCCGCCATCTCTGGCCCGCCTTTCCCGCAATGGTGTATAAATTTGTTATATATTTTTACAAGATAAGTATAACATTTATTTGGGATTGTTACAATGTATTTTTGGAGAAATCTGCGCGCCGGGGCGCGCACCGGCGCAACGTGCGGACCGGTACGTCAAAAGCAAACCGAAGGTTTGCGATGTTGCCGTCCCCTACGGGGCTATGCCGGTATCGGGTGAAAATGGAGAATGCGAAGCATTCTCGTAAGCGC
>CAZZNN010000190.1:0-3912 GCA_964655605.1 uncultured Oscillospiraceae bacterium | reverse complement strand
GCCCTTGCCATCTAGTCTGCCGTTGCACGTGGCTTTGTGACCGCACCAACATATAGTTTTCACTTCTTCGATAGTATCCGCCCATGCGAGCAGCCATTGGCTTCCGGGGAAAAGGTTGCCTTGAAAATCCGCCCGCAGCCCATAGCAAATAACAGGAACATTATAATCGTCAACAAGGCACACCAGTAATTCAACATCTTCCTTGCTCAAAAATTGAGCTTCGTCTATAAGCAAGCAATCATATTCATGCGCCTTTATTTTGTCTAGATCCATTTCATTAAAAAGAATACACTCTGACTCGAGCCCGCAGCGGGATTTAACCATGCGAACGCCGTCGCGATCATCTACGGCGGGTTTTACCAACAAGGCGTTTTGTCCGCGCTCGCCATAATTAAATTTGACCATAAGCGCATTTGCAGATTTGCTCGAGCCCATTGCGCCGTAACGAAAATATAACTTAGCCATAACATAAATCTCCTTAAAAATATAAAGCCGCCTCATAAAGACGGCTTTATTTAGCTAGCTTATCTGGCGCCCTTATCGTAAGGAATACCTTCCGCCTTGGGAGCTCTCGACTTCTTTGACGTTAAAACGAGGATAATCATTGTTACAATATAGGGCAGCATAAGGTAGATATACTCGCGCGACGCCACTTCCTCAAAGCTTGGGAGGAAGGGGATACTTGCGCTGTATGAACCCAATATTTTAAAGAACGCGAAGAACAGCGAAGCGCCAAGTATATTGAGCGGTTTCCAGTTGCCAAATATCATAACGGCCAAGGCTAAAAAGCCATAACCCGCGACGGACGCCTGAAACCCGGAGCCTGCCGCCAACGTATATGCAAGGCCGCCGATGCCGCCAAGTATACCCGATATAATAACGCCGCTATAGCGCATACGGTAAACGTTGATGCCGACGGAGTCCGCAGCTTGAGGATGCTCGCCGCAAGCACGCAGCCTCAGTCCAAAGCGGGTTTTATAGAGCACAACGATTGCCGCAACCAATAAGATTATGGCTATGGGCGTTGTGATATAGAAATTTTTAAATATAAGGTTTTGAAAAAACGATTCGGAATTCGCGGTAATGCCCATTGAGGTTTGCGTAATCCTCGTCCAGGTGGGGATAAGGATTGTGGTTTGGCCTTGACCCTGTATCGCCCAGGTAAGAACTATGGCAAAGGCGGGCGCGAGCATATTGAGCGCAGTGCCTCCAATGGTTTGATCCGCTTTTAGGTTGATTGAAGCAAACGCCAGCAAAAGTGAGAATATGGCTCCCGCAAGCGCTGCGACAATAATAGCGAGCAGCATTGCAAGCTGAGGCGCACTTTGACCCATTCCGACGGCGTCCATAGCGCGCAAAAACAGTAAGCTTACAAGCGCGCCTATTACCATTATGCCTTCGAGCGCTATATTGATAACGCCGCTGCGCTCTGAGAACATGCCGCCAAGCGCTACGAGCAGCAACGGTATTGCAAAAAGAATTGTTGCGCTTAATACATCAGCAAGTATTTTCATTTTTCGTTCGCCTCCTTGCTTAGTTTGGCTTTTTTATGTTTGGTTGTTATACCACGAGTCATCAACTCACGCATCAGCAGAGAGAATGCCGATAGATAAATTATTGCTGCAATTATTATATCTATCATTTCTTTGGCAAATTCAGGCTGCATGGCGTCGCCGCCAACCTGGATATATGATATGAACAGCGCGCTCAATATCGTGCCTATTGGGTTTGACGATGCGAGCAGCGCAACGGGTATACCGTTAAAGCCCATGGCTAGGAGCGATTTTACCAACGTATATTCCGCCGTGCCCGATAGATAATAGATGCCTCCGCCTATGCCTGCGAGCGCGCCTGAAATAATCATGGAAAGCACTATATTGCGCTTTGCGTTTATGCCGGCGTATACGCTCGCGTTACGGTTGTGACCGCAGGCTTTCAATTCATAGCCGAATGTGGTTTTATTCAATATGAACCATATTATCACCGCAACAATTATTGCGATGAATATGCTTATGTTCATATAGTTTGAGCTTAGCAGCTCGTCCAAGCCGCCCTTGGGAATCATGGAGGAGGGGTTTGCAATGCCAAGGTTAACTGTGCGCTCTTTGTTTGAAGCGCCCCAGTAATTTGCAAGCATCACGGGAATATTGTTTATCGCAAGGTTTACGGCGAACAAGCCTATCCAGTTGAACATTATTGCCGTTATAACCTCGTTTACGTTAAAGAACGCCTTGCATATACCGGGAATTGCACCCCATATCGCGCCGCCTATCATGGCAGCTATCAAGCATAAATACCACGGAAGCTGAAGCACTATTCCGCAATAAAGCGAGAAAAACGCGCCAACGGTATACTGTCCGGTTGCTCCTATGTTGAAAAGGCCCGTCTTGAACGCGAATCCAACAGCTAAGCCTGTGAATATGAGCGGAGCAGCTTGATAGGATACCTTTGCGAATTTCTCGGACGAGGTAAGACCGGTAATCAATATTTTGCCAAATCCATAGAACGCGAAGCTCGGATTAAATATCAGCAACAGCACCAAGCCCAATAACAAGCCTGCCGCTATCGAAATAAGTGAAGCGCACAAGGACGTCATGCCCGGAGTCTTTAGATTAAGTTTAGGCTTATTCATTTAGACCGCCTCGCTTTCTTTTGTATTCTGACGCTTGGCACCGGCCATATACAAGCCAAGCTCCTCAACGGTCGTATTTTTCGGGTCAAACTCACCGACGATTTCGCCTTCGTACATAACAAGTATTCTGTCGCTTACATTCATGACTTCATCGAGCTCCAGCGAGACAAGGAGTACCGCGCGTCCGGCGTCACGCTGCGCCACAAGCTGCTTATGTATGTATTCTATAGCGCCAACGTCAAGTCCGCGTGTAGGCTGTACAGCAACCAGCAATTCAGGGTTTTTATCTATTTCACGAGCTATAATGGCTTTTTGCTGATTGCCTCCGGACATGCTGCGAGCTGTTGTTATAGGGCCTTGGCCGCTTCTTATGTCGTACTGCTCAATAAGCTTTAACGCGTAATTGCGAACGTTATTCTTTTTGATAACGCCGCTCTTTTGAAATTCAGTCTGCCAGTAACGCTGCAATACGAGATTTTCTTCCAATGTGTAATCGAGAATAAGCCCGTATTTGTGCCTGTCCTCCGGTATGTGGCTCATGCCGAACTTAGAACGGTCTCTTATGCTGGATTTGGAAAGGTCATGCCCGCAAAGCTCAACACGACCGTCCACAAGCTTTTCAAGACCGGTAAGCCCATATACAAATTCCGTTTGGCCGTTGCCCTCTATACCGGCAAGGCAGACTATTTCGCCCGCACGAACATTGAAGGACACGTTTTTAACGGCATTATTCTTATGCACCTTTGACGCAACAGTAACATTTTTAATGTCTAACACCACATCCTTTGGCGCAGCAGGCTCCTTATGAACCTCAAATTCCACGTCGCGGCCAACCATCATGCGGGAAAGCTCTTCCTTTGTGGTGTCTGCAATGTTAACAGTGCCTATGCCTTTGCCTTTTCTAAGCACTGTGCATCTATCTGCAACAGCCATAATCTCGTTTAACTTATGAGTAATAAATAAGATGGATTTGCCTTCTTTTGTGAAATTGCGCATTATTTGCATAAGCTCATCTATCTCCTGAGGAGTGAGCACTGCGGTAGGCTCGTCGAAAATAAGAATATCGTTATTGCGATACAGCATTTTTAGTATTTCAACTCGCTGCTGCATACCAACCGATATATCCTCAATAAGCGCATCGGGGTCAACCCTCAAACCGTATTTTTCACTCAGCTCGACAACGCGGTCGCGAGCTTCCTTTTTTTGAAGAAAGCCAAGCTTATTAGGCTCAACGCCCAATATGATATTATCAAGCACCGTAAACACCTCAACAAGCTTGA
>CAZZNN010000189.1:0-3934 GCA_964655605.1 uncultured Oscillospiraceae bacterium | reverse complement strand
ACTGGTAAAGAACATTGGTTTACAATGGGAAATACAAACAAACATGCATACAAATAAAAAGCGCCGAAGCGCTTTTTGTTCATTATGTTCCTGTGCGCGAGCACATCTCTATATCTGGGACTATAATCTACAAAGCCATTCTGGCGTTTGAAGAATGGGAGGGGTGATGGGGTTGACAGGGGAGCTTAGGGGGAACTCCAAATTCCCCCTCGGTCCCCTGTCCCCCCGGAGGGGCGTCCCTCCAGAGAGAAACCCGCGCCCAAAGGGCGCGACAAAGCGATACAAAAGCATTCGTAGTGCCAGACCGTCGGCGGGAGCAAGCCCCCGCCCTACGGGGATTTTACCGTTGCGGCAGTGCGCCGCCCGCAGCGGGAGCAAGCCCCCGCCCTACGGGGTTGTGCGCGGTGGGTGGTGCGACGCACGTTGCGGCAGTGCGCCGCCCGCGGCGGGGGCAAGCCCCCGCCCTACAGGGATTTTACCGCGACGGCGGTACGCCACAGACCGCGACGGGGGAGCATTCCACCGCAACAGCGGTGCCAACGCCGCCCGCAGCGGCGGCGCACCGCCGCACCGCCAACGCAAAAACGCGCCCTCCGGCGCGTTTTTGTGAGACAATCACAGATTTAGTCCACTCGTGTTATATCCGCTCCCAGCGCGCGGAGCTTCTGCTCCAAATACTCATATCCCCTATCCACATACTCAATATTATTCACTTCGCTCTCGCCGGGGGTCATGAGCGCGGCGATTATGAGCGCTGCGCCCGCGCGAAGGTCTGTTGAAAACAGCGGCGCGCTCTCAAGCGCGTCAACGCCCTCGATTATGGCCGTGCGCGCGTTGAGCGTGATATTCGCGCCCATGCGCTTGAGCTCGCTGACGTGATTAAATCTGTCCTCAAAAAGATTTTCCACAATAAAGCTGTTGCCCTTGGCCACGGCGAGATAGCTCATCATGGGCTGCTGAAGATCCGTGGGGAACCCCGGATACGGCAGCGTCTTTATATTCACCGCGCGCGGCCGCTCGTCGTTGGTGACGCGTATGAAAAACTCGCGCCCGTCGTCGCCCTCGATAACGCGCGCGCCGCTCTCCATGAGCTTGGCGCTTATCGCCTCAAGGTGAGTGGGGATAACGTTGTTTATAACCACGTCGCCATGCGTCGCCGCCGCCGCTATCATGAATGTGCCCGCCTCGATCTGGTCGGGGATAATGGCGTAAGTGCAGCCGTGCAGGCGCTTGCCGCCGTTTATTCTGATGATGTCCGTGCCAGCGCCCTTTATGCTCGCGCCCATCATATTGAGGAAGTTCGCCACGTCGACAATGTGCGGCTCCTTCGCCGCGCCCACTATGACCGTCTGCCCGGTCGCGCCCACGGCGGCGAGCATTATGTTTATCGTCGCGCCCACGGACGCCATGTCGAGATATATCTCCGCGCCCACAAGCCCCGACGCCTTGGCTCGCGCCTTGACTATCCCCCTTTCTATCACCACCTCCGCGCCCAGCGCGCGAAAGCCCTTTATATGCTGATCTATAGGCCGCTGACCTATGGGGCAGCCGCCCGGAAGCGCCACCTCGGCGTGGCCGTAGCGCCCTAAAAGCGCGCCAAGCAGATAATAGGAAGCGCGAAGCGAATTCACCTTGTCGAAATTCACGGAGAATTTGTCTATCGTGCGCGGATCTATGCGCAGCGCGCCGTCCGGGATATACTCAACGTGCGCGCCCATGAGCGTGAGGATCTGCTCGTATACGCGAACGTCCTGTATAAGCGGCAGATTCTCTATCACGCAGCTCTCGCCCGCGAGTATCGACGCCGGAATTATGCCCAGCGCCGCGTTCTTCGCGCCGGAGATTGTGACGGCGCCCTCAAGCCTGCGCCCGCCGTTGATAATGTATTTTGCCATGTATGTACCCCGTTTTGGATTATTGTATGTTGGTTGGGTGCGGGAGGAGGCGAACGCCTGCGGGCGGCCACCTCATCACCGCCGCAAGCGGCGGAACTTCCCCTCAAGGGGAAGCCTTCGCTCAACCGCAGCCTCGGTGGGAATTAGGCACGCGCCTGCGGGCGGACACCTCATCACCGCCGCACACGGCGGAGCTTCCCCTCAAGGGGAAGCCTTCGCTCAACCGCAGCCTCGGTGGAAATTAGGCTTCCCCTTGAGGGGAAGCTGTCACGCGCAGCGTGACTGATGAGGTGTCCTGGTTCCCCCGCACGCCTCCGGCGTGCCGGGGGAACTCCCTCCGCCCCCTGCGCAGCCACCGCAGCCTCGCATATCCCCCATCGGATTTCAATGTTTGCAAAGCCGCAACATAAAAATCCGGCTCCGGCGGCGTGTACGCCGGAACGGAAAAGCGTCGAAGACGCTGCTTCCTTTCGTCTTTTGACGCCCGAGAGCGAAGCGAACAGTCAAAAGACGCATTTCTCACGCGGACAGCTTGCGTCCGCGTGACCGGGCGCTAGCCCGCATTATTTCACGCGGACAGCTTGCGTCCGCGTGACCGGGCGCTAGCCCATATAATACCTCGGATTATAAGCTTCCCCATCTATAATCAGCTCAAAATGCAGCACGCTCTTGAGTCCTTCCGCGTTGCCGGTGCTGCCAAGAACGCCTATCTCGTCGCCCTGCTTAACCTCGTCGCCTATCTTCACCTTGGCCTCGCCAAGATGCGCGTACCTCGTCACGAAGCCCTGCCCGTGGTCAATTTCTATCAAAAGCCCATAGCCGCCGCGCTCCATCACGCACACCACCGTGCCCTCGCACGCGGCCTTCACGCTCTGGCCAAGCTCCGCCTCGTAATCAAGGCCGAGGTGCGCCTCGCCCCGCCGCTGCCCAAAGTTTGAGCTGACCGACGCGGCGATGGGCTTTTTAAACGTCAGCCCGTCGGCCTTCTTGCCCTTTTTGCCCTCGGAGCGCCCCGGCTCCTTCACGCTCGACGCCTTGAGCGTCCCCACGCGCACGCGATACGGCTGCGCCTCAACTATAGTCTCCTCAAACGAGGCCGTCTTGCCCTGCAAAACGCCGTTTTCATACTCGCCCGTCACCGTGGTGCGCACGCGCCCCTTGCGGCCAAGGCTTTCCACCACGCGCGTGCCTATCAGCAGATATTTGTCGTCCGCCTCCTCGGTCTTTGGCTCAACCTCCGAGACGTAAGTATACGAAAGCTTCGTTACCACCGTGAGCGGCGTGGTGGGGGAGGTGAATTTGCGAAGCAGCTCCTCCACGCTGTCAAGCTCGATGTCGTAATCCGCGTCGCCCGGCAAAACCGCCTCCAGCTCCACCGTCTCAAGCGGTGCGGAGACCAGCTCGCCCGTTTCCTGTATCTGCGACTCGTAAAAATTCTCCACCTCGAAAAGCAGCTCCTCCGCCGCCTCGCGCGACGCTAAAACCGCGTAAGCCGCGCCGTTTATGCGTATGCGCGTGCGCGTGAATTCCACCGGCGCCAATGTTGGCGTTGGCGATGGCGTTGGCGCCAAAGTGGCCGCGGGCGCCGGGGCGGCTATTTCAACGAGCGACGGCTCGCTCTTTTTAGCCGTCGCCTCCATGTATTCCTCCGGCAAAAGCGCCCTGTCGCCTAAATAATAGGAAGCGCCCCCGGCGAAAATGAGCGTGGCCGCAAGCGACAAAAGGCACAGCGTTATTGTCCGTGCCGAATTTTTGCGCGCGCGGTCGTCCCGCCGCCGTCTAAGCTCCTCCTCCGCGTCGAAAATAATCGGCTCGCGCGGAATGTGGTTGTTATCTTCCATATCGGGATTATAACGTATTGCGAGCCTGTGAGCAATATTTGTGAGAAAGGTTCATAATTTGTTTGCCGCGGGGGCTTGCTCCCGCCGCGCCTGCGCGCACCCGCCCGCGTTACGCACCCCCCCGTAGGGCGGGGGCTTGCTCCCGCCGCGCCTGCGCCCCGCCCACGTTACGCACCCCCCGTAGGGCGGGGGCTTGCT
>CAZZNN010000188.1:0-3947 GCA_964655605.1 uncultured Oscillospiraceae bacterium | reverse complement strand
TTGGCCGTACCGGCAAGCTTTGCTAGAACTGTGCAAAACGGTGAGCTGAGCCGCCTTGCAAGCGCGCTTGAGAGGATTGAAAAGCTGCGCAAGGGCGTATATGAGGATTTTAAGGAAGGCATCTTGTCAAAGGAGGAGTATTTGTCATATAGAGCTGATTACGGGGAAAAGGAGAATAAGCTTCGCACACAATTAACAAAAGCCTCGGCGCAGCAGACAGGTATTCTGCGCTATGCTTGGGTGGACGAGCTTATAAAGCTTGGAAGGCTTACTAAGCTTGACAGAGCTACCGCCGCAGAGACGATTCAAAGAATAAATATATATGAAGACGGCCGTATTGAAATTTTCTATAAGTTCTCACAAGAGCTGTCATATCTGCTTGAGGGGAGGGGGCAGCCTTGAAGGAATATAAAACCGCCATGTACGAACGTCTTTCACGCGACGATGGTGAGGACGTAAGCGAAAGCATCGCCACCCAAAAACTGATGCTTGAGCAGTATTGCAATGATACCGACGGTTTGCTGCCTGTCAAGCATTACTCGGACGATGGCTACACGGGCGTAAGCTTCAACCGTCCGGCGTTTCGTGAAATGTATGATGATATTGTAAACGGTTTTATCGACTGCGTGGTGGTGAAGGACTTATCAAGATTTGGCAGGGATTATATTAGCATGGGGGAATACCTCGAACGCATCTTCCCAAGGCTTGGCATTCGTTTTATTGCGATAAATGATGGAATAGACAGCGACCGTGAGGAGTATAGCATGATGTTTCCGCTGACCAATTTGTTTAATTCGCAATATGCAAAGGATATATCGGTCAAGGTGATAAATGCGATATTGACTAAACAGCGTGCGGGTTGCTTTACTGGCGCATACCCGCCTTATGGATATAAAAAAGATAAAGCTAATCATAATTGCCTGATTATAGATGAACCGTCAGCGAATGTTGTGAAAAGGATATTTCAAATGTACATGTCGGGAATGGGGAAGACGGCGATAGCAAGCGAGCTAAATAAGGACAAGGTGCTCGCTCCCAAGGCATATAAAAGCTCAACAAGCAACGTGCCTTGGAGCCTGTATACGGTGAACAGAATACTGACTGATACCGTTTATAACGGCAATATGCTCGTTGGCAAGACGGTGCGCCAAGGAGTGCATGGAAAAAAACACAAGAACAAATTATCGGGACTGGAATTGATTAAAAAAACTCATCAGGCGATTATTGACGACGATATGTGGCTGGCCATAAAAAACAAATTAGCGGAAAACAAACGGGTAAGCTATAGGCGCTCATCTAATGCGGCCGCGCTGTTTTCAGGCGTTGTATACTGCGCGGAATGCGGCTGTAAAATGCTGCCGGTGAACTCGCATGGTAAGCTTGTATACTTTTGCGGGCGCTATAGAACATGCGGGCCGGCCGCGTGCGGCTCACACCATATTTCGCAGAAGACGCTTTATGAAATAGTATTGCGTGACATAAACGCACAGCTTAAACAAACCGTTAATATCAAAAAAATATGTATGCAGGTGGAAAACGAAAACGAAAAAGCCGAGCAGAAAAACCACGCGGAGCTTACTAACAAGATAAATGGCTTGTATTTAGAAAAACAGAGAGCTTATGAGAAATATAAAAGCGGGACGTTAGGAAAAAACGATTATCTGAACAAGAAGAACGATTTGGATAATAGGATCTCAGCGTGCGAAAAGGGACGTAAAGAAAGGCAAAAAAGTATGAGCTGGGTCAAGTGTTTCGCTAACATCGACGAGCTCGTACAGCTAGACAAAAGCGATGCCAACTCGCTTATCGAAAGAATGGTTGTCGATAGATTCGGCGACATTGAAATTTGGTATAAATGGAGGGCATAAGAGATTAGGACGCATATCTGGTGTGAAGTTACATAAAACAATAAACGTTGATATATGATACAAACACACTAAATCTGAAAGATAAATGTGCTAAATCAACATTTACATATTGCAATTCACATCGTATTTTGATATACTTTCAATTAAGATGTTCGGTTACCATGCTGAAAACGTAATTGTGCATCGGTTTCTTTCATGGTTAGCAAGAAAAACGTTTTGCTTGCCGAGGAGTGCAACGTGGTTTTTATGAAGCCCCACGCCCTCTGACCGGCCATTGTCGGCTGAGGAAACGGCGGTGGATATACGCTTTTAGCAGTTGAGGCATTTTGCGTCGATCGCCGGAGGCGTACCCTACCCTTGAAGGGGTAATTGACATATCGCAACACAAAAGGAAATATTTGATGCTCACCGAACAACAAGTGAAGTTAATAGAGAGCAGTTTGACAGAGGACGTTGAGCCGCGCAAGGTGGCGGCGTACCTGTGCCTGCACATAGGTCTCATGCTCATGGAGGTTACGGCGCTCAAATGGAAAGACGTTGATCTGCACGCTAAGACCGTTACGCTTCATGGCTCGGTCAACGCAGCTTTGGAGGTCGTACCGTTTGATTTGCCGCGAGTGCTGCACATACCGCCTCATGTTGTGCGGTATCTTTCAAAGTGCGCGCCGCTTTATGAGAGCGGTGAGTGCTATATTCTTTCGGGAAAATGCACGCTTCCGCCTTCGCATCTTATGCAGAATATTTTGACTACCGTTTCTATGCAGCAGAAGCTTGGCGAACCGTTGTCGGCGACGGATCTAAGGCAGACGTTTATACGCCGCTGTATCCAGTCGGGCATGGACTTGTACAGCCTGTGTGTTTACATAGGCATACGGCAGCCGAACGTTATTGTTAAAAAGTATGCCCAGTATTTCCCGCTGAACCAAAATAGCGTAGATGTATTGGAACGGTTCGCGGCGGATTATGCTGCTCCCGCGAAGCCTGAAGCGGAGCGTGGCCCGAAGCGCATGAACCTGCTCATCCTCGGCGCGGGCAGTCAAGGCCCAGTGGTAAAGGAAATTGCGGAGGCGATAGGCATATTTAACGATATTGCCTTTTTAGATGATGATCAGGCCAACGAACTCGCCATCGGCCCGCTATCGGATATTGACAGGCTGGTGAATCGCTATCCCGTCGCCTTGCCGAGCTTTGGCGATGGCAAATTGAGAAAGAAGTATATGGATATATGCGAGAAGGCGGGCTACATAGTAGTTGGCTTGACGCATCCGAGCGCGACTGTTTCGCCTAACGCGACGGTAGGCCGTTCGGTGGTGGTCGAAGCAAGAAGCGTAATATCCGCGGGAGCGACAATCGAACGCGGCGTGTTAGTTTCAAGCGCCAGCGTGATAGGCACGGGCGCGCACATAGGCGAGTTCGCGCATATAGGCACATCGTCCACAATAGAGAAGAACGCGGTGGTTGAGCCGTTCGCAAGGGTGCCATCGGGTACGGTAGTAAGAGCTTTGGAAAAAGCAATATAGGTAGTTGAGATATGATAAACGGTAAGATATGGCTGTCCTCGCCCACAATGCATGGTGACGAGATGAAGTTTATACAGGAAGCGTTCGATACGAACTGGGTAGCGCCCCTCGGCCCTAATGTCACCGCGTTTGAAAACGAGATGGCGGGGTATATAGGCGTAGGACACGCCGCGGCGCTAGTTTCCGGCACATCGGCAATTCACTTGGCATTAAAGCTTGCTGGCGTTAAGCCGGGCGACATAGTGTTTTGCTCTGATTTGACGTTCTCGGCAACAGTAAACCCAGTCTCATACGAAAATGGCGTGCAGGTGTTCATCGATTCCGAGCGCGACACATGGAATATGGCCCCCAAGGCGCTTGAAAAAGCATTTGAAAAATATCCTGACTGCAAATGCGTCATAGTGGCGAACCTCTATGGCACGCCCGCCAGGCTCGACGAGATTAAGTCAATCTGCGATGCTCATGGCGCAATTCTTATCGAGGACGCCGCCGAAAGCCTTTCGGCAACGTATAAAGGACGGCAGACCGGGACTTTCGGCAAATATAACGCCATCAGCTT
>CAZZNN010000187.1:0-3967 GCA_964655605.1 uncultured Oscillospiraceae bacterium | reverse complement strand
CCCCAAAGCCAACCGCAACGCCAGCGCCAACCCCTTCTCCAACGCCGGAGCCAAGGTATGACGCTATGGGCAATTTCATTGAAGGCGCGGAGCATTTTGTTCAATATATAGAGTTTAAAAGCATAGTCGTGTATGAGCAGTGCGGCGATACCTTTATGGACGCTATTGCCGTGAATAACTATCCCGAACCGATAGTGTGCGCCGCAGATATAGTTTTTCGCGATGATATAGGCGAGGTCGCCTCCGCCAAGCTTCAAACGCGCGACGGACAATACGTCCTCACCCTAAATCCCGGCGAAACCGCCGTTCTCGCCCAAATAAACACCGATATAAGGCTCACAAGCCTTCCCTTTGACATCAATTTCGATATGGAATTCGGCGTCACCCCGGAGCTGTGACGGCGCTTATCGCGTTGAGCGAAACAAATACTTGTCACGGCTTCACCTATCACCCAGTTGAGCGACCGCTTTTCTTTGGCCGCCTCAAGGGCGACGCGCTTGTGAAGCTCAGGGGAAATGCGGACGTTAAACGTCCGCCTTATACTCCTTTTCCGGCTGCTTGCCTATGCTTTTGCAAACCTCGAGGTAATCGTCAACGGACTCCTCAAAGTCGCGCAGCAATTCCTCAACGGTTTTTCCTTCAAAGCTTATAAGGTCATTTATTCCAAGCACCTTGCCATGCTGTTAGCTTTTCCTTTTGACTCACCGGCATACTCTCCGCTAATTCATATTATATGCTGCATACAGAAAAACGCAGCTAAAAAGCAGTTGCAAACGCGGGGCTCTCTTATCAAATCTTCTCAGGGCCGCGCCTTGACCCACAAAAAAATTCTACTTTTTGCTCTGTATATATTCCCACAGCGCCTCGACCGTTTTTTCCGCCGCGCTGACAAAATTGTCTCTTTCAAATATATCCTCAAGCCGGTGCGCGTCGGAGGAGTAGAGCACATGATAGGCCGATGTGTCAACATGTTCGGGCATGGCCAGGCTTCTGTAAATTTCGACGGATCTAAAGTCTATCTCGCCGGGTATGAATCCAAGATTGTTTATAAGTGAATTTGACGTGCGGTTTATGTGCGCAGGCACAGGCTCGCCGCCGTGCGCGCGGCAAAGTGAGGCGAGCTCGTCTATGGATAGATCGAGCGATTGAATGAGCAGGCGCGGTTCCTCGCCTATGGGCTCGTCGTCCTCGTTCATTATCGCCTGCTCGCCAAAAAACTGCGGATTGTTTGGCATGTCCGGCAGATGCTCGTACATCGCCTTTGAGAATTCCATAGCCGCGCCCACTTCTTTAAAATAGCACAGCACATGCACTTCCTCGCGGCTCTCAGCCTCTATGGCGGGCAAAAGAAGCACGCCGCGCTCGTCCGCCACGCGCTTTATCGCGGGCAGATTGTTTGCGGTGTTGTGGTCTGATACGGCTATAACGTCCAAGCCCTTTAAAAATGCCATGCCGACGATATTGTTGGGAGTCATGAGCATATCGCCGCAGGGGGAAAGGCAGGAGTGTATATGCAAGTCCGCCGCCAGCTTCATCCTTCGGCGTCGGCTATTTTATTGTCGTGCAGCACGCCGCATATAGAATAAGCCGAAAGCGGCGACACGATAACGGCTATGCCCTCCTCGTCGGCCTTATCGAGCACGGCCTTGTCCATTTGAATGTTTTCTGGCAGCGCCACGCACGCCATGTCGTGCAGCGACGCTACGGCTATAACGTTAAGATGCGTTTGCACCGTCACCCATGCGCAGCCCTCGCGGCCCTTTGCCATCACCCAGCTTAGCAGGTCGCAGGTGTGCGCGCAGGTGATTTCATTTTCGCCGCCTCCAGATGTAAGCAGTTTGCCGTCTATAAGCCCCAGTAATTCATTTACTTTCATTTTAAACTCCTTTTTTGTGTGTTATCCGCGCTTCTGCGCGCTCGCAAGATCAACCATCTCCTGCGCCATCTGCCGCACCTTGTCGCGCAGCTTGAATATGCAGTCCATCTCTATTGCAGAGCCCTTGACTATGTCCTCAGCAAGCGTGCGGCAGGTGGGCGAACCGCACGAGCCGCAGTCAAGGCCGGGCAAGGTCTTGTTTATCGCCTCAAGCTTATCCATCATGCGCATCGCCTCGACCACATCGTCGCTCAATTTCATTATTTCGCGCGGCTCAAATGGGTTATCATAGCGAATGAGCGGGGAATTGACGTATTTTAGCACATGCTCGTCTCTTGCAAGGTCGAGACGCGGCTGTGAATTGGTTATGCGCCTGTGGCGGTTTTTAGCCACGAATTGATTTTCAAAGTTTAGCGGCCCGCCTATGCAGCCGCCGTTGCACGAGAGCACCTCAAGCAAATATAGGTTCTTTATGCGCTCGTTTTCAAGCTCGTCAAGGCATTGCGTCACTGCGTGTATGCCGTCCACCGCAAGATAATGCTCCGTGCCCACGGCCGAGCATAGCCCGCCTATGGCGGCTGTGCCAAGGCCGAATGCGCCCGAAGGGTGCGCTATTGAGTGAAGCTGCCCCTCGTCAAATTTGCCTATGCGCCCAACGAGCTGCGCGTATACGTCGCGCACGGAGAGCACGCCGTTTATCGCGCTTTTTTCTATGCCGAAGGGATTTTTAATGTTCGTCATTTCCGCCGCGCATGGGGATACATAGTATATGCCAACCTCCTCCATAGGCACGCCAACCTTTTCGCAAAACTCCTCGCGCGCTATCCGCGCCGCTATCTCGCTCGCGGGCAGGAAAGGCGATAGATTGTCGATAAGGTCTGGGTAAAGCGTGGTAACAAGGCGGGGGATAACCGGGCAGTTAGTTGAAATAACGGGGAACACCGTGTCCGCCTGCCTAAGATGGCGGCGCAGCGCCTCAGCGAGTATTTCAGAGCCCTTCGCTTCTTCGTATATGGCGTCAAAGCCCATTGAATAAAGGCCCGCGTACACCTCCTCCGGCGAGGCGATATTTAAAAATTGCGAATAAAGCGAGCCGGAGGGGATCACGATATTATATTTAAATTCGTTTATGGCGGTGATGGGGGTGGTGAGCGCCACCATAGCGCCGTGATGGCAATATACAAGGCAGCGTCCGCAGTCTATGCAGCGCTCGTTTATTATGCGCGCCTTGCCTTCCTGCACGCGAATAGCTTCCGTGGGGCAGGTCTTTATGCAGCTTGTACAGCCGACGCATCTGCGCCTGTCAACTCGTACCGAATGATTATACAAGGCTATCCTCCGTTCTTATGTGTGAATATTTCAATGAAGGTTGTATTCAACTTTTATAAGCGTGCCGTCGGGCACCTTTGATTCTATGTAAAAATCGTGGCTGTGCGTTTTTACGTTTGGCAGTCCCATGCCCGCACCGAAGCCGAGGTTTCTCACATCGTCGCTGGCGGTGGAGTAGCCCTCCTGCATTGCGAGCGATATTTCGGGTATGCCGGGGCCGTGATCGCGGGAAATAAGCCTTAGCATGTCCTTTTCAAATTCGAGAATCAGCTCGCCGCCGAGCGAGTGTATCACAAGATTCAATTCAAGCTCATACGAGGCTATGCTCACCTCGCGCACTATCGAGGGGTTGACGCCCATCTTCTTGAGCGTCCGCTTCATGCTTCGCGAAGCCTCTCCCGCGTGCGCAAAATCGCCGCGCGCAACGGCAAATTCCTCTCGATAGATAATGTCAGTCATCCTGTGTGCCTCTTTCGCAGCCGCGAAGCCCCGCTTCGTATAAAAGTCCGCAGGAGGTGAACATGGTCTTGCTTGTCCTAAGGATAACCATTTCAAGCTCCTTGGCCATATCGATTATTTCGTCCGTGGGGTGCTTGCCGCGCACAAATACCACCACCCTTAAATCTATCATCTCGGCGGTGCGTATAACATGGGCGTTCAAAAGCCCTGTGAGGAAAAGCGTTCTGTCTCTGACGAAGGCGAGCACGTCGCTCATCATGTCCGCGCCGAAGGCGGAATCTATTTCGAGCTGGTCAAGATATT
>CAZZNN010000186.1:0-3996 GCA_964655605.1 uncultured Oscillospiraceae bacterium | reverse complement strand
AGCTGTGCAGCATCAGAGCCTGTTTAGCTCTATCAAGGTGCTAACGGGAAGTGCAAAACGCAATATTTAAAGTAATATAGGCGCGTTTCGGCTGATTTAGCCTGATAAGCGCCTATATCTTAATCGTCTGCTTTATATCGTTTCTGCCCATTGGCGCAACGCTTCCAAGGAGAGACTGCTGTTAAGCAGCTTTTCGCCTTTTATTGCTGCATTGGGGCAGCAGGGTGCGAGAGCCTTTTTTGTGTCGCCAAAGCCGCTTCCGCCGGAGGTGGCAAACAGAGCAATCTTCTGACCTGAAAACTTGCAAGCCTCCAGGAAAGTTTTAATTATTGTGGGAGCTGTGTACCACCAAATTGGGAACCCGATAAATACTTTATCATAACCGGACATATCGGGAACGCCTCCTTCGATCACGGGACGAGACGCAGGGTCGTTCATTTCGATTGTACTGCGGCTGTTTTTGTCACGCCAGTCAAGATCGGCGGTAGTATAGGGCGTTGCGGGTTTGATTTCGTATAAATCAGCGCCTGCTGCGTCTGATAGCTTTTTTGCGATACGTGCGGTCACTCCGCTCGCTGAGAAATATGCTACAAGGTTTTTGCTCATGTGGTTAACTTCCTTTCTGCTTTACAAATGCATGGGGCTACGGCGGGCTCAAATATTGCGCCCGCGGCCGCCTGGGAGACGTAATCGGGTTTGATATAAATATTATATTAGTTGAAGTTAACTCCAAGTCAATAGGTTTTAAAAGAAAGTATTTGCAGTTCATTATGCTTATTAGTATATTGCAAAGATGGGCTGAAATTATTATACTGTTTATTACATCGTGCGGCTTGGCATTGCCGATCTGTATTGATGTAATTTATGACAAGTGAGAGAAAAAATGAATCAGAGCATAAGCGAACTCGATAGAACTTTAGAAGAAAAAATCCGAGATCACGGCTACAGCGGCGTTGCCGTGTGCATTCGCGGGCCGGAAGGCGTGATTTACGAGCGCGGTTTCGGACTCCGCAGTATATCAGAGCAAAAGCCAGTTGACGGGAACACCGTCTTTGGAATTGCATCAATGAGCAAATCGTTTACAACGCTTGCGTGCTGCATACTTCACACGGAGGGGAAGCTTGATATAGACGAGCCCATAGTTAAGTATTTCCCAAACCTCCATATCCCAGGAGTGCCTGACGAATGTCTCACATTGCGCAGCATAGGCACGAACCGCTCGGGAATTCCGCCAATAGAGCCGCTTGAATGGTCTATCGCTATGAACAGCGTTGAAAGAGAGACCAAGTGGTATAAAGAGATGGTGCGAACTGCGCCAAATAAAATGAATACGATAGAGCAAATTGTTGACTATATCAGCGAAGGCCGATATGGGCAGCTAGGCATGCCGGGCGAATTTATGAGCTATTCAAATGAGGGCTTCGCGCTGCTTTCCTATGTGGTTGATAAGGCGGCGGGCATGACGCTTGAGGAGTTTTTAATGGAGCGCGTCTTTAAACCGCTTGGCATGACGCGGACGGTTTTGGATTTAGACAGCAGCGAGATCAGAAAAATCATCAACGACGACAATATAACAAGTCTCTTTGAAAGAGATGAAAACGGCAAGCTGGTGTGGGATGACAACTGGTCGGTGCTGCCGCCGTTTCGTGGCTGCGCGTGCATAAAATCGACCTCGCTCGATATAACGAGATATTATCAGATGCTAAGCAATCGCGGCGTTTTTGAAGGGAAGCGCATTGTTCCGGAGGAAGCGGTGGAGCTTTTGGTAGGCAGAGCGTATCCCCTCAAAAGAAAGCCATTCTACTGCATGGGCTTAAGAAAGAGCCTTGTATCAGGAAATATGATATGCGAGCACGCGGGCGGGCTTCACGGAGTTTCAACGCAGGGTGGCTTTGTGGAGGGAGGCTACTCAGCCGCCGTATTGTGCAACGAGGGCGACGTTGACGTAGACGACTTGCAGTGGATATGCTATAACTTTATTCTTGGTCAGCCGCTTGACACAGACCTAAATTGGGCGCAGCCGTCAGGCAAGACGTTCAGCGCTCCTGAAATGCTTGTTGGCGATTATTTAGCGCACGAGGGAATACCGACGCATTGCATAGTAAGCTTTGAAAACGGGAACCTTATTTGCGTCCATGACGATCAAAAGAGGAGCCTTTTGCATTGCGAAAAAGCCGTTTTTGCCGTGTACGATGCAGAAAAACCGTATAAAAGGGTAGGCACATTCCGCTTCTACATTAGAGACGGAAAGGCTTGGGCATTAAAGTGCGGCAGCAGGATATACGGACGCGTTGAAAATCAATAGAAGCATTCTATGTCCGCAAGTACTATTGATAAAAGTCAATATCCTTAGAAAAATGCTGATAGTCCTTGCTTGATTTGAAATGCCCGCCCCATGACCAACCGCGCTCTGTAAATAGCTTGTAGCATATATCGTTTTCGTCGATCTTTCCGGCAAAATCCAATGATCGATCGGCGTAGGCGGCTCCGTTTTCGGGTGAAACGGAGCCGTTTTTCACATAAGGGTTGAGCATGGGGTTTATGTCTATAGCCGCCCCGAAGCTGTGGAGGGAAAGCTTATTTGTGCCCGCAACATAGCGATAATTGAATGCAGAAGTGTTGTTTGCGGCCATAGAAATGTTGTCGTCGGCGCATTCCCCGTATTTATCAACTAAGGTTACGCTTGTTAGCGGATACTTTTCTTTATAAAGCAAATAGAATATTTCAGTAACTTCGTCAGCAAGCGCGGCGTTGACAATGAGCTCGCCTTCTTTGACATTGCCTTCAAAGTCGTAATGCATAAGCTTTATATAACGAAGATCGTCATAGCTTATTTCGCAATCTGTATCGTCCTTTGGATAGCTAAAGCCTGTTATGAGCTGCTTTATGTTATCGTCAAGCTTAACATAATAAAAGCCGTCGACAATAACCGTTTTGTCGTTCAAGGGCAGTGGTGTAGGAGCAATGGTGGGCAGCGGCTCAGGGGTAGGAGAGGGGAGCGAAGGCAGCGCCGCTGTTGGCAATGGTGAAGGCGTAACCTCTAAAACATCGGGAACGGCGGGGACACATGCCCATGTGAGCGTAGCCGATATAATCAAGATCACAATTATGCAAAACAATTTTTTCACAGTTACTGCCTCCTAAACCGTATATACAGTATTATAAAGATGTTGGTGGGAATATGTCAAAGAGCCGTATGCAAATTCCTTAGGTTATGCTATTCTTATATAAAATAATAGCATGCGATTACGGAGAACAGTGATGAAGCTACTTTTTACAGGCTTTGACCCTTTCGGGGGAGAAAAAATAAATCCGGCGTATGAAGCCGTGAAACTTTTGCCGGATAAAATTTCCGGAGCAGACGTTGTTAGGGTGGAGCTGCCAACGGTTTTTCATGTTGGCGCGGAGAAAATGATAGAGGCCATTGAAAAGCATAAGCCGGATTGCGTTATTTGCATAGGCCAAGCGGGAGGCAGGGCGCAGATAACGCCTGAATTTGTGGGAATAAATTATATCGATGCGCGTATAGCGGATAACTCGGGCTTACGGCCCGCTGGCGAGCCAATAATAAAAGACGGCTGCGATGCGTATTTCACAAAGCTACCCGTCAAGGCGATAGTAGCGAAACTGTGCGCCGCCGGCATACCCGCCTCCATATCGTATACGGCGGGAACATACGTCTGCAATGACGTGATGTATAATCTGCTATATTATATCAACAAGGAACGGCCTAATATCGTGGGCGGATTCATTCATGTGCCCTACGCTGCGCAACAGACGGCAAATATGAATGCTCCAGCACCCAGCATGAGTTTGGAAATGATACGAGACGGACTCAGAATAGCCGCAGAGGTCACGATAAACAGCGTATTGCGTTGATGAAAGATTAAAATAAACAGAGCTGCCCGATACTCTTGGGCAGCTCTCAGACTGTCGATAACCCCCTAGATTGTCAAGGGCCGCGCCCTTGACTTATAATCCGGCTTCGGCGGCATG
>CAZZNN010000185.1:0-4010 GCA_964655605.1 uncultured Oscillospiraceae bacterium | reverse complement strand
TTTTCATCCGTTTCGGCGTACATGCCGCCGAAGCCGGATTATAAATTCCGGGGTTTATCGACAGTCTGACGCTCGGCCATGCTATGGAAAGCGACCGCCTTTTTATCTTGTAAACGTATACTTTATCTCCTGATGATAGCGCTCGCCCTTTTTAAGCGTTGGGTCGCCCGCGCGCTTAAAGGCTGGCTCATTTGCGGAATTCGGGAAATACTGCGGCTCAAGGCACACCGCGCAATAGGGCTCATAGCTCGCGCCGCCCTTGCCGCGCCGCTTTGAAAGGTAATTGGCGGTATAAAGCTGAATTGCGGGCCTGTTCGATGAAACCGCCATGGAGAGCTTGGTCTTGTCGCCCATGAGCACGGCGGCCTCGCCCTTGGCTTTTAGCACATAATTATTATCATATCCGTTAAACCGCTTTAACGCCGCGTCGCCCATGCGCGCGCCCACTATATGGAAAGCCGTGAAATCGAGCGCCGTCCCGCCGACGGGCGCAATTACGCCAAGTGGGATATTTTCATCGTCGCAGGGCGTATAGCTGTCCGCCGGTATCATTAGCACATGATTGAGCGCGCTGCCCGAGGCGTGGCCGTTGAGATTGAAATAGGTGTGATTGGTGAGATTCACCGCCGTGTCCGCGCTGCTCACCGCGTCATAGCTCACCTTTAAGCACTCGCCATCAAGCTCGTATGTGACCATTAACTCCAATTCGCCCGGATACCCCTCGTCCCCATCGGGCGAAACGAGCGTTAGCGCAACCCTGTTTTCGCTCTTTTCCAAAATGCTGAACTCGTGGTGCGAAAAGCCCGTCTTTCCGCCATGAAGCTGATTAGTATGTTCATTTACGGTAAGTTGGTATACTTTATCGTTTACGGTTATTTTGGAGCCCTTTAGCCTGTTGGCGTTGCGGCCTATGGTAGCGCCGAGGTAGCCGTCGTTTTTGACATAGTCGGCGTCCGTGTCGTAGCCAAGCGCCACGTCGATAAGCTCGCCGGCTTGCGCGACCACCCAAAGCTCGCGCACAGTTGCGCCCAATGTGCTCACAACGAGGCGCATACCGTTTTCGCCATGGAGAGTGATATTCATATCTTTTCCTTTCTAAAAACGCGCCCGCGCTAAGTTTGAAACGCGGGCGCGAAATGCTTATCTCTTTCTTATCATGTAGCCAAGCTCATAGGCGCGCTCGTAAAGCTCGTCGCGGAACTTTGGGTGCGCTATTTCAATTAGCATTTGCGCGCGCTCATGCAGGTTCGCGCCGCGAAGGTGCGCCGCGCCATATTCTGTGGCAACAATATCCACCTCGTTGCGCGATATTGAAACCGCCGCGCCAAGCGTGAGCTGCGGCAATATCTTTGATACCTCGCGCTTTTCGCCCGTCTTTTTATCGGTTATGACGGCGGTTGAGTGCAGCGCCACTATGCTCTTGCCGCCCTTTGAAAGCTGCGCGCCGCGCGCCGTGTCCCTCGCGCCGCCGGTGCCTGAAAAATGCCTTGAGCCAATGCTTTCTGAAGCGCACTGGCCGCCGAGGTCTATTTCTATTGTGCTGTTTATCGAAATCTGATTGTCGTTTTCGGCAATAACGGTGGGGCCGTTGCACCAGAAGCCGTCCATTACGGCTACGCCGGGGTTATCGTCCACAAAATCATAAAGGTCGCGCGTGCCGAAAACGAAGCCGGTTACCATTTTACCGTTCATCATCTGCTTGCGGCGGCCGTTTATAACGCCCATTTTTGCAAGGCGCATCATGCCCGTGCACATCATTTCGGTGTGAACGCCGAGGTCGTTCTTCTTTTCCAAAAGCTCGGTCACGGCGGCGGGTATCGCGCCTATGCCAAGCTGTATGCACGCGCCGTCCGGCACTTCGTCGGCCACGAATTTGCCAACCATTCTATCAATATCGTTGGGGATAACGTCCGGAGTTTCAGGCACCTTATAATCGGCCTCTATAAGATAATCCACCTCGCTCACATGCACCTGCGAATCACCGAAAACGCGGGGCATATTTGGGTTTATCTCAAGGATAACTATATCTGCGAGCGCCATTGCGCGCTTTTCATACACATTGCTCGTGCCAAGGCTCATATAGCCGTGCTTATCGGGCAGGCTCGCCGCGCCCACATATATGCTTGGGCGCTTGCGCTCATAGCGGCGCGGGGCGGACTCGTGCAGGTTGCCGGGCAGATAGCTGACGAATGAGCCCTGCTTTTGATAATTGCGCAATACCCCCGCGAAGAAAATGCTGCTCGTCATGAACGAAGAAGCGTATTCGGGCTTGTAATACTCAAAATCGGTGCTGGAGAGGCAGTTTAAAACGCTCACGTCCTTCACCCTGTCCGCTATAGTGTGGAGCTTCCCCAAAAAGACCTCCGCTTCGGACGCGCACATGCCCGTGACTATCTCCTGACCGGACTTAACGTGCCCAAGCGCCTCCTCAACCGTGATAAGCTTGCTCCTATAATCCATAATTACCTCCATAAAATTGATGATATAACGCGGCTCGCCGCGATCTATTCCCTTATTTTGCCCATGCCGCCCACGCGGATAGTTATTCTGCCGCCCGGCTCCACCGCTATTGACGAATAAATATCGCTCGGCCTTGCCATGCTCTCGCCCTGAAGATATTTTACTCCCGAATTGGGCTTTATAACGCCACGCTTATATAAATAATAGGTGAGCGCGCCGGACGCTGTGCCGGTGGCGGATTCCTCATCTATGCCGCAGACGGGGCCGAAGTTGCGGCAAAAAGCGTCCGCGTCGTCCGGCCCGGCGTTTTTATTTAGCGCGAAGGCGTGAACGCCGGTTACGTCAAGCTTTTTTGACAGCTCAATGAGCCGCGCCATATCCGGCTTTAGCGCAAAAAGCGCCTCGCGGCTGTCGAGCCCCATAATTATATCGTATAAACCCGTTGAAACGAGCGCGGGAGTTAATATAACATGCTCGCGCGACACGCCCATTATATCGCAAAGCTCAATTATTTCAGCCTCCAAAAGCTCGCGCTTTTCATCTGGCTTCGCCATATCGAGCATAACGAGGCCGCCATTCACGCTGACGCTGAGCATGCCCGCCTTGGTGGATATGAGATGCGCGCCGTCCTTTATCATTTTTTGCATAGACATATACGCAAAGCTCGCAACCGTGGCGTGACCGCACAAGTCCACCTCGTATAAAGGCGTGAAATACCGTATTCTGTAGCCGCTGCCAAATCGCTTTATAAAGGCGGTCTCGCTCATGTTAACCCGCGCCGCCGTCTCCCTCATTTCCTCATCGGAGGGGAAATTATCAACAAAAACAATGCCCGCGCCGTTTCCGCCGCCATTCGGGCTAACAAATGCATCAACTATCACAGCTTCCATTTTGCCTACCTCCATAATTGAAATTATATCACATCGGCTCTTGACATAACATAGTTGTGAAGGTAATATATAACCGCGCTGGTTAGTTTTGGCTAACCAAATGGAGAGCACGCATTATGGACGATAATATGACATTAGATATGCTTGCCGTGGGGCAAAGCGCATATATAGGGCGGCTTTACACTAAAAACAGGCGTATGCGCCGGCATATACAGGATATGGGGCTCACCCCGCTCACGCATGTGAGCGTTGAGCGGCGCGCGCCAATGGGCGACCCGATAGAAATTTCCGTGCGAGGCTACACGCTGTCGCTAAGGCTTGAGGATGCAAAGCACATACTGCTTCTCACGGACGAGGAGGCGGCGAAATGCGAAAAGGACGCGAGCGCGCTTGAAAAGGCGGCTGCCATGGAGCTCAAGGGCAATGCGCACGATAGCGACACCGATATTGAAAGCCACGACCGCGCCGCCACTATAGCCATATTTATCACGCATTCGTGCGGCGAGAGCTGCGCTGGCTGCCCGTCGGGCGCGGGCTGCATAATGTGCTCCTCGAACGTCAAAGTATCGCTTGACGATAGCAAATCGCTAAAGCTCGCGCTCGCTGGCAATCCCAACTGCGGCAAGACCACGCTTTTTAACGCCATGACCGGCGCAAGAG
>CAZZNN010000184.1:0-4014 GCA_964655605.1 uncultured Oscillospiraceae bacterium | reverse complement strand
ACAAACAAGCGACAAAACGAAAGCGAAACACGGCAAAAACCCAGTAAAATCAAGGCTTTGTAGCGTGTTTTATATAGTCTTCCTCAAATTCCTCCTCACGCTCTGCCGGTGCGCAGGCAGCGGAAATATTGGTGTTTGAATAGCTCAAATGCTTGTCGAAAAAGGCCCGTTAGGACTTTTTCGAGGCTACAGATTTTGCCGCCCGCTTCGCTGGGCGGCAAAATCTGTAAAGTGCCAAAACCTAATGGTTTTCATCCGTTTCGGCGTACATGCCGCCGAAGCCGGATCATAAGTCAAGGGCTGCGACCCTTGACAATCCCGTGGTTTATCGACTGTTTGGGGGGCGGCTCATAAAGAGCCGCCCTCTCTCATTTTTACTTAGTTATGTTTTTGCAAAATAAAAGGCGCGGCATTCTCGCACGCGCCATATCCAATGGCTATATAAGCTCGTCTATCGCCCTGCCAAGCCCCAGCTCCTTGAGCCGCTCAACTAACGTTTCTCCGGTTTCGTCGGACTTTGGGAGTTCGCCGGGCTTGCTTTCGTCGCGCTCGCCGCTTTTTTGCGCCTCGTTAGCCTTTTGCGCCTCATCGGTCTTTTCTGAGCCGTCTATTTTTTCCTGACGCTGCTGCCTGTCCTCCGCTTTTGCCTTTTGAAGCTGCTCCTTTAGTTCGGCTATCTCCTTTTTGAGCGCCTTCTTCTTCATTTCGTCGTCAGAGGTGGGCCACTGCTTGCGCTCAAGCTGCCCAAGCTGCTTTGTGAGTATTTGTATTTGCTTGCGTATCGCCGCCTCCGCGCTGCCCGACGCGCTGCCTGTGAGCGCGCCTAGCTCCTGCGAGTTGTTGCCGTCTATTTTCATGGCACATGCCTCTTTTGCTGTATTTATACTTTATTTCGATATTTTTTCAGGCGGATTAAGCGCGCTTAATTTGCCGCGCCGCAAAGCATATCGACTCCAAAGCGAGCGCCGTGCATGCTATGCGCGAACGGGAGAAGCAGCCAAGGTCTGATAAAATCAAAAGCATAAAGCCTACGCTCAAATGTCTAATTTCAGACCACAGCGTGAAAGCTGTGGAAAGCCCAATAAAAAATCTGTTTGTGCATACAAAGCCGCTTGTGTATGATATATTTATCAGCAAAACAACAATATATTTGTGGGGGCGCAAGAGATGAAGATCGATCTGAACGCGGATATTGGCGAGAGCTTCGGCGCTTATACGATAGGCGACGACGAGGCGGTATTGAAGCACATCTCATCAGCGAATGTGGCGTGCGGCTATCACGCGGGCGACCCGCTTGTTATGCAAAAAACGGTGCGGCTTGCAAGGCTGAACGGCGCGGCGATAGGCGCGCACACGGGATACCCGGATCTAATGGGCTTTGGGCGCAGGAATATGAGCGTGACATTGGACGAGGCGAGCGCATATATGCTTTATCAAATAGGCGCGCTGAGCGCGTTTGCGCGCGCGGAGGGAGCGAGGCTTGAGCATGTTAAGCCACACGGCGCGCTGTATAACGCGGCATGTGCGGATATTGCGCTCGCGCGGGCGATATGCATGGCTATTGCTCGGGCGGACGAGCGCCTCATAGTTTTAGGCCGCGCACAAAGCTGCCTTGAGCGCGCGGCGAAGGAAGCGGGGCTGGCGTTCGCGGGCGAGGTGTTCGCGGACAGAGCCTATGAGGACGACGGCTCGCTCACGCCAAGAAGCCGTCCAGGCGCGATAATAGATAATGAAGCGCTCATAGTCGAGCGCGTGCTCACCATGGTAAAGCATGGCAAGGTTTTAAGCATAAATGGCAAAAAGATTGATATTAACGCGCAGTCCGTATGCATTCATGGCGACAATCCAAAATCTGTGCTGCTCGCAAAGCGGCTTAGAGCCGCGTTTCATGAGGAAAATATAGAAGTAGCGCCGCTAAGGGAGCTATTGAGCTGATTTGCCACGATAAAAAGCCCTAAGGAGGCCAAACCCGTGATAACCATGCTGCAACTTGAATATTTCCTTGCCATAAACGAAGCGCGCAATATATCAAAGGCCGCGCAAAAGCTTATGGTAGCGCAGCAAACATTGAGCAGAAGCCTGAACAGCGTTGAAAAAGAGCTTGGCGCAAGTCTCTTTGAGCGCGGCACGCCGCTTACGCTCACCCAGAGCGGAGAGCTTTTTCTAAAATATTCTCAGGAGGCGGTAGAAAAGCGCAGCACGCTTTCGGACTCTATAAACGATATTACGGGCAATATCTGCGGCACTATCCGTTTCGGCATTTCGTATAACAGAAGCCCGGTGCTCCTTCCGGATACGATAGCGGAATTTCAGCTTCGCTATCCCAAGGTGGAGTTTTATATTTTTGAAGGCAATCATCAGGAGATAAAGCAGGCGATGCTAAACAGGCAGATAGACCTTGCCGTTGAGCATTTGCCCTTCAACAGCGCGGATATTTCGGAGGAGCCGATAATGCGCGACAATCTCTATCTTATAATTCCAAGCGTTCTATTGGCGCAAAGATACGGCGAAAACGCGCCTGAAGCGCTAAAAACGCTTGAGCGCGGCGATGATATTCGCCCGCTCACGGATTTCCCATTCCTTTTAAATAAAAAAGGCAATTCGATACGCGCGGCAATGGAAACGATATTCGATAAGGAGCTTTTGCGCCACACCGTTGCCATGGAAACGGAGAATATGGAGACGCTATTCAGAATGAGCATGCTCGGCAGAGGCGTAACGGTGTATCCCGGCTCATTTATAAGCGCTGGCAAGCTCGCACCCTACGAGGGGCGGTTTAATATAATAAAAATGGCGTATCCGCAGGCGCAGTATACCCTTGGCATAGCCGCGCGGCGCGGCCATTATCAAACCAAGGCGAACCGCTGCTTTATGGAGCTTTTGAAGCGCCACGCGTGGGAGCAGAGCAAGCGTTTGGACGCGAGGGTGGATAGCCCTGTGCGCATTGAGGGCATTGCGGAGGATTTTGACAGCAGATTATGACGATGTGTAAATATACGCCCCTTGGCGACAGCGCTATGGCCGTCGTGATGGGCAAAAAAATCAGCCCCGCCGTGAGCCGCAGAATTAAGGCGCTGAGAATAGCGGTGGAAAACGCGAATGTGCCGGGCATAACAGAAGCCGTGCCGACATATTGCTCGCTGCTTGTGCAATACGACCCGCTCAGGCTTTCGTATCAAGAGATAGAGCGGATATTGAGACGGCTGCAAGCGGAAGCGTCGGTGAGCAGCCTCGCTCGCCCGATGGTGATAGAGATACCAGTTTGCTATGGCGGGGAATTCGGACCCGATATAGGATTTGTCGCAAAGACGCACGGCATTAGTGTCAGCGAGGTGATAAAGCGTCACTCAAAGCGCGACTATCTTATCCACATGCTCGGCTTTATCGCCGGATTCCCGTATTTGGGCGAGATGGATAGGAGCATTGCAACGCCGCGCCTAAAAGAGCCAAGGGTGCGCATTGAGGCGGGCTCAGTGGGTATAGGCGGCGAGCAGACGGGCATATATCCCGTCGCATCGCCGGGCGGCTGGCAGCTTATCGGCAAAACGCCCGTCAGGCTCTATGACCCGCTGCGCGAAAAGGCGGCGCTGCTTGAAGCGGGCTCGTATATACGCTTTAAGCCCGTAAGCGAGGCTGAGTATAGGGAAATAGAGCGTCAGGTGCTAAGCGGTGCGTATAAATGCGCAACGTGGGAAAGGAGAGCGTAGCATGGGCTTTTTAGTTCAAGCGCCGGGCTTTCTCACAACAGTTCAGGATATGGGACGCACGGGCTATCAGGCGTATGGGGTATCGCCCGCGGGCGTTATGGATAGGCGCTCGCCCACGATAGCCAATCTGCTCGTGGGGAATGATGAAAACGAGGGCGTGCTCGAAGTGACGCTGGGCGGAGTTAGCCTTGATTTTGATGAAGATAACACTGTAGCCGTCTGCGGAGCGGACGCGCCTATAACCGTGGACGGCGTCAGGCGGGAGCCATATTGCGCCATAGCCGTGAAAAAGGGGCAGACGCTGAGC
>CAZZNN010000183.1:0-4049 GCA_964655605.1 uncultured Oscillospiraceae bacterium | reverse complement strand
GATTTATTCAAGCGACGCGCCCAAATATTGCGTTAAGGAAGGCATGGAGGGCGAAGATATTTCAGTTATGCAAGCGCAGCTTGTAGATCTTGGCTACATGAAAAAGACCACCGGCTATTACGGTGATGAAACAATAGCCGCCATGAAGGAGTTTCAAGACAGGAACGGCCTCTCGCCGGACGGCCTCGCGGGCGAAAAGACCGTGGCGCTCTTATATTCAGACGACGCAAGGGAGAGCGCGTCCAAGGCGAAGGAAGCGCGCAGCAGAGCGAGCGTATCAAAAATGCTTGAGGTTGCAAAGAGCAAGCTCGGCTGCAAATATATTTCAGGCAATCGCGGCCCCAATAGCTTTGACTGCTCAGGGCTTGTGTACTACTGCCTCAATCAGGCGGGCAGCAACCGCCGCCGCCTCAACGCGGCAGGCTATTCCGCCGTTTCCGACTGGGAGAAGATAAGCAATATAAACGACCTCAAAAAGGGCGACCTGATATTCTTCTATAACGACGGCTTCACAAAGGTAGGCCACGTTGGCATAGTGGTGAGCTCAAGCGGCATTATGATAGACGCGTCCAGCTCAAACGGCAAGGTGGTAAGAAGAACGTATCTATCAAATTATTGGAAAAAGCATTTTGTGTGCGGCAGGAGGCCGTGGTAGCATAAGGCAAAAAAAGAGTTTCAAACTGCGGTTTGGAACTCTTTTTTTGATCTCTGCTTTTTATTGCTCGCGAACATAAAAAGCAAGCGGCGGGGTCAGGTGACCCCGCCCTACAGCAAAATCGGCGGAACGCTCTTGCGCCGCCGATTTAATTTTACAGGCTCTTTATCACGTCGATTATCGGCATGAGCGAATTTTCGTCCATCAGCTCAAGCATGCCCGCGTCCGTCGCGGCGGCGAGCTTGGGGTCTATGGGGAGGCGGCATACGGTTTTAATGCCGTGCTTCCTGGCTATCTCGTCCACATGGCTCTTGCCGAAAATGCTGTGCTCTTGAGCGCAGTTCGGGCACTTGAAATAGCTCATGTTTTCAACCAGCGCAAGCACGGGTATGTGCATCATCTCGGCCATATTCACGGCCTTTTCAACTATCATGCCCACAAGCTCCTGCGGCGAGGCCACAACTATTATGCCGTCCACCGGCAGCGATTGGAACACCGTGAGCGGCACGTCGCCCGTTCCCGGAGGCATATCAACAAACATGAAGTCAACGTCGCCCCAGATAACGTCCGTCCAAAACTGCGTCACCATGCCCGCTATAACGGGGCCGCGCCACACGACGGGGTCGGTTTCATTTTCAAGGAGGAGATTGAGGCTTATAACATTTATGCCGGTTTTGGTTTTTACCGGATAAATGCCTTCCTCGCTGCCCTCGGCATTGCCCTTTAGCCCAAAGGATTTGGGTATTGAAGGGCCGGTCATGTCCGCGTCCATTATGGCGGTCTTAAAGCCGTCGCGGCTTGAAAGCACCGCGAGCATGGAGGTAACGAGGCTCTTGCCCACGCCGCCCTTGCCGCTGACTATACCTATAACCTTTTTAACGCTGGACATGGCGTTAAGCTTCGCGCGCATATCCTGCTCTTTTTCGCCGCAGTTTTGCGAGCAGCTAGAGCAATCATGGGTACATTCTTCGCTCATTTTCTTTTTTCCTTTTCTTATGTTCTCGGCCTTAGGCCGCATAGTCTATTATAATATTTACTCGGTGCGTGTCAAGCGCGCGGCGGTCACTGAAAATCATAATATTCCAAAAGCACCGCGTAGCAGTTGGGCAGCGTCATATCGCCCATGGTATATTTTGAAACGGCGCATTTATCCTCGCCGCCCGCGAATTTATGGATAAGCGAAAGAAGCGCGCTCTCATCGACTTCGCCTCCATCGGAAGCGTCGCCCGTGACGCCCTGGATATATCTTAGCGCGTACTCAACGCCGCTTTGGAGCATGAGCTTATTTACGGACGCTCCCCATGTGGACATTCTGCCCTGCTGCGCGCGCTCGGTGAGCTTTGCCTTAATATTGTCGAGCATATAGCTCACGTCGCCCTCGTGTGAGGAAACGTCTATATCGAGCGCGGCGGGATAGCCGCAAAAGGGGCTAGGATTGGATTGCTGCGGAAATATGGCTCCCTGCTCAAGCACAGCGCTTATGAGCGGCTCCTGCAAAGCGTCGTCCGAGGAGAAGAACGCCGTATCCTTGCCGTATTGCGCGACCTGACGCGCCACATCGTCCATAATAAATTGCTTTGCGCCGTCAATGCCCGTGCCGCCTGTTGGGTCGGGCGCGGTAACGTCGA
Organism: uncultured Oscillospiraceae bacterium; assembly: GCA_964655605.1. Lineage (GTDB taxonomy): Bacteria > Bacillota > Clostridia > Christensenellales > CAG-138 > CAZUUR01. The sequence continues at coordinate 1,766 of CAZZNN010000183.1, read as the reverse complement.
GATAGGTAACGCCGCATTGCTCGCAGGCCGCTATCATAAGCTCGCGGTACGCGGCGACTGTTTTATCCGCAAGAAGGCTCGCGCAAGAATAATGGATAAGCGTCGCCGCGCCCATGCCGGCGGCTTTTTCAGGTATCGCAGCGCCCATTTTAAGCTTATCAAAGAGCATAACTATATCGGCCTTGCCAGCGATGGCTGCCACGTCCTCGCTGGGCGCGCCGCAGATTATCAAAAGCTCCGGATTTAGCTGCTTCGCCTTATCTATGGCCATGAGCGTGCCATCGCCCGCCTTGACGATTATAAGCGCCTTGATGGACGGGTCGCCAGCAAAGGTTTGAGCGGCTAATAAAAGCGAGGTCGCGTCCGTATATGTGGCGAGCGCCGTTTCGCCTGCATATTTTTCATTTATGCTTTTGGCGGCGCAAAGCTCCTCCTGATCCTCCGTGCCGCAGCCGGTGATAATGCCTATTTTGTCGCTCTGAACGCCGCCGTCGGATTTAACGGCCTTTTTACAGCCCGCAAGCGCAAAAACGAGCAAAGCGGCCATGAGTAAGCAAAAAAGTTTTTTCATGGTGTTTCCTCCATATATTCTATATGATACCAAATTCGACGGTTGCAAAAAATAGCGGCTTTCGGAACAGCTATCCGAAAGCCGCGGCATAAGCCCCTTTTTAGTCCACCCTTACCGCGTGAACGACGAAGCGGCCGTTGGCGTAATCGGTGTGCTTGCAGGTGGAAAGGGTTATCACCTGATCGCCCTCGCCTATGGTGGTGTCAACGGGGAACTGCGAGAGCGGGGCGAGAGTTTTATTCATATATTCCGCGAACTGCGCGCCGCTGTCGAACTCAACGGCCATATACTGCACCTCGTTCACGTCCACAGAATAAACGGCGAACGCCTTATAGGTGTATTTCTTATCGCCAAAGGTCACCTCAAAGGTGCGGTGAGCATCGTAGAAGGAACGGTTGCCATAATTGGTCACCTGAGCGAACATGGTTTTGCTCTTGCTCATATTGTGGCCGTAAACTATCATGTGGCTCGACGAGGGCGAGCAGCGATAATCGAGGAATATGGAACCGGACTTGGAAGCGGATTTTGATGGGCTTCTCGTGAGATAATCCTCATTATCGTGGCTTTGAAGCAGCGGATAATCAACGTTGGTATCGTCTATGCGTATCCAGCCTATAACATCGCTGTTAAGCTCGCGATATTCTGAATATGTGAGCTTGGGCTCGGGCGTTGCGGCGGCGTCCTCAGTGCCGTCAAGATCGTCTATGGAGATGGTGTTGGCGGGCATATTGGGATCCGGCGTTGGCGCGAGGCTCGTCTGAGTGCCGCTTTGAGCGGGCTGATCGCCCGCCGGCATGGACTGGGTGGAGCCGGGAGCGACGACGTCTATATTAAGATCTGCGCCGCCGGCAGCGTTGTTCGCGCAGCCAACAGCAATGAACGCAAAGAGCATAACAATGCTAAGCACAAGCCAAGCAAGTTTTATCGTGAGTTTCATTTAAAATCTCCATTCGTAATTTCTTTTTCGCATGAATGATTATATAGCAAGACGATTTCAACTGCAAGAAAGTTGCGGTAAATAAAGGTTTTTTTATAAAATGTTCAAATTTGACTGTACGCATATTGTACGGCTTGTGATAAAATGATAAAATACTTAGCTGGTGTATCTAAGTTATCTTGGGTGCGCCGAATTCTGGTGGCTCGCCCGCATGAGCGGGAAGCGGTTTGGAGTATTGATGGGTCTTTTTGAATTCAA
>CAZZNN010000182.1:0-4078 GCA_964655605.1 uncultured Oscillospiraceae bacterium | reverse complement strand
CACAAGCTGCAATATTTCGCCCAATACGCCCTTATCCTCGCCTAGCTGTTCTACTAGCGACTGCGTATCCTCTATTATCTCGCGCTCCTTTTCTTCCTTTTGTGCAAGCGCGGCGGCATGCTCGTCCTCAAGCCGCTTTAATTCGTCCTCATATTGCTTCTTGCGCTTTTGTGAGTTGCGCACAAGAATTATTACCACCAGCGCGAACGCCAGCAGCGCGCCGCCGGCAATAAGTATTGTCGTAAGCCTGCCGGTGTCGGCCTCGCTTGCCGCGGCCTCCTCGGCAGCCTTGGCTTCCTCGTCCGCGGCCTTTTGCGCTTCGAGTATTCTATCCATCTCCTCGTTCACAAGGAAGCTGGTGCGCATTATGGTGATATATTTCTCGTCAACGCCGACGGCGTTTGCAACGAGCGCCTTCACATCGTCGAGCCTATCGTCCCACGCCTCGTCCGCGTCCACCATTATCGACACGCGAAGATCCGTTATGTCGCCCTGCGCATTTTCTATCTGCTGGCGCACCTCGTTTAGCTCGGCGTTCAATTCCTGAGTGTATTGATAATAGCCGCTGCCCTCGTCCGTCATGTCGGACGGATAAAACGGCGCCGCGCCATTTGAGTCAAAGCCCACGGTGCCCTGCGCCGTATCCTCGGCGCTCACGCTCTCCGCCGTCTGGCGAAGGCTTATTATTATGCCCATGTTCTCCGCGTTTCCCGGAGGCGTATATGTAACGGTCTGCGTGGCGGATTTATCGAAATCGAGCACCACATGCACGGCCGTCGTGAGATTGGCGGGGCCGAATACCGGCGCGAGCAGATTGTATACCTGATCCTTTATGAGCGACTGTGTTTTTTCCGTAAGCTCGAGCCTGTCGCCCGCGTAAACGTCGCCGTCGCCGGAGGCGGCTCTGTAAATATTGAGATTGGTGTCAGCTATGGTGATATTTTCCTCACTTAGCTGCGGAACCGCGTTCATAACTATTTGACGTATGGTATTCGCCTCGGCGGAGGAAAGCGAGTTGCCCTCCGTCATTTCTATAACCACCGAAGCCTGCGCCTGCTGCGCGTTGTTTGAAAGCACGAATTGGCTCGTCTGCGCGAGAGTGAGCATAACCGTGGCGTTTTTCACCTTGTCGAGCCGCTTTATCATATACGCGAGGTTGGTTTCTTTTTGGAATTGCTCGTATACGCGCTTATCCATATCGGTGCTGCCAAGCCCCGTGGCGTTTTCCCATATAGTGTAATCAAAGCCCGTGGAGGGGAAGCCTTCGTTTAAAAGCTGCAAGCGGAGCTGACTTCTCGTGCCCTTGGCAACATACACGGTGTCCGTGCCCTCAAGCTTGAAATCCGCGCCCAAATCCTGCAACTTAGTATAGACCTGTGCGGCTTCCTCCGCGCTCAGGCCGGTGTATAAGAGCTCATATTCTTTTTCCTTTGGCATCGCCGCGACCAGAATGATAACGGCGATAAGCGCCACCGCGCCGCCTATTATGGCGATCTTCATCCACGGCTTTAGCTTGTTCCAAAATGCTGCTATTCCGCTTTCACCGCCCGCTGCGCCCGAGGGCTTGGGTCTTGTCTCCATTCGCTCGCGCTCCAAACTAATAATCTGGGCTTTCGCCTCGCGAAAGCATACTTAAATCGGGGTAGAACTATACTAATTTATTATATACATAACGAGTGCTAAAATCAACCATTATTCGCCGGATTACACATTATCTTGTAGAAAAGGAATGGCGGAGATACAAAAAAGGGCGGGGGCTTGCTCCCGCCGCGCAGGGAGGGTAGCCGTAGGGCGGAGGCTTGCTCCCGCCAGCGCAGGAGGGGTAGCCGTAGGGCGGGGCTTGCTCCCGCCGCGCAGGAGGCAGCCGTAGGGCGGGGGCTTGCTCCCGCCGCGCAGGGGGCAGCCGTAGGGCGGGGGCTTGCTCCCGCCGCGCAGGAGGGGCAGCCGTAGGGCGGGGCTTGCTCCCGCCGGGGCGCGCAATACTTGGCGCGGCCATCGCTTCCCCTGCAAAAAAAACCGGAGCAAGCTCCGGTTTTTATATGTTTTATTCCTCTTTGGTTTCCTCTTGCGCGAAGGATTTCAAAAGCTCCCTCACGTTTATGCTCGCGGCCGCGGATATGCGGTTCTGCTCGCGGGTTTGATCCACGGTCTCGCCGCGCAGTATTTTCACGGTCCTTGGCGCGTCTATGCCTATGCGCACCTTATCGCCGCTGACGCCGAGCACCGTGACCTTTATGTCCTCACCGAGCAGGATACATTCTTCAATCTTTCGCGTGAGTACCAGCATCGGCCTGCTCCTTCCCGGCGTTAGCCTCCATAGCCTTATAGTAAGCGACCAGCGCTTCAAAGGCGGGATAGCGGATAGCGTTGCCGCTGCCGTATTCCATTACTATTTGGCGCGCCTTGTTCGCCTTCATGTTGATCAAGATAGGCGCGCAGAGATTCACCGTGGCGGCCTTTAGATCCTGCGGCACCACCATGACGTTTATAACCAATATATCCGCCTGCGCGGGCGTGTCGATGCTTCTAAGCTCGGCGTCGTCAACGTCGAGCTCGTAATCCGGCTTTATTATGAACGGATTTATTATGGGCAGGCTCACCGCGGGGTCGTCAACGCTTTGAAGCCACTGTATGGGTTCGGTTTCCTCGCATACGATTATAGCGAAGCGCTTGCACTCCTCAAAGCCTAACAGCCCTTCCGCAAACGTCAGCACGCTCTCGTCGCGCACCTTGGTTTTGCCAAAGCGGATAGTATCAATTATCATGCTTTTGACCATAGCTTTCCTTCACGAAAGCTTCCTTTCAAAACTGTTCCCTATCGCGTTAAATTTGAGTGTCCACCTTGTTGCCGCTTCCAGGCAGCACATTTTCGGATATTTTAAATGTGCGTCCGTCCACGAGCGTTATTTCAACATTGTGCGGCGTTACCTTTATCTCCGGCCTAAAGTCGCCCTCCCAGCTCATTTCAAGCTTGGCGGGCTGCCAGTCGATAGAAATATCGCCATTGTCCCAATCGAGCCTTAGCGGCTGCGAGGGCACGCTTTTTACGTTTACAGGCACTTCCTCCGGCGTCGTGACGCGGCTATATTCAAGCTGCGCGACTATTGGAGCCGATTCGCTCGTTTGGTTTTGCAGCTGATCGGATATTGCCTTCGCGTCGCCGTTTACGCGCTGCGCGCCCTCGTTTAGCTTAACGTCCGCGCGCTGCTTTGTCATCTGCCGTTGGCCCGACAGGTTCTTTACGCCTATCTCGCTTTGCAGTCTTGCAAAATTGCCCCTGAATTTGGGCGTTTTTTGCGCAAGCTGCATCTTGGCCGGCTCGTTGGTTATCTTGAGCTTCACGGGGTTGCTCTTGATCTCAAGTACGGCGTTTGTGGTGGAAATATCGAGCATAGGCATAGAGGTTGGTATCTTCATAATATCAACTCCTTTTATTATATGTCGCCAAATTTTGGGCGCAGCCCAAATTTTGCGAAACCTTCGGGGTTTTTCACAGCCCGGCGGCTTCCGCGAGAGGCGGCAAGCCTTCGGCTTTTGCTCCGCTTTGCCGCGCATGCCGCAAAAAGCGTATCATGCCCTCAGGAGGGCTCCTTCCCTCCTAACCTCCCCTAGATAATAATGCCTATAATTATTTTATCAATTTTAGCTTAAAAAGTCCATAAGCGACGGCTGGATTATGCGCGCGCCCGTTGCGAGGGTCTGCTTATACACGGCCTCGGCGGTTTTCCAATTCATTATGGTCTCGGCGCTGTCAATATCCTCTATTGTGGCGCGCATAGCGTTATAATTCAATATATCCTCATCATATCTGTCGTTTAGCATGTCAACCTTTGTCATCATCGCACCTACTTTCACTATACATGAGGTCACGTTATCGTGTACCTTGGCAAGATCGCCAAGCTTGCCGCTAAGATAATTCACAGCGTCAGGGTCGCCCGATTCAAGACCCGCAATAATATCATCGAGCACCTTGAACATATTGTTATCGCCAACGCCCGTTATATCAAGGCCGGTGAGCGTTACGTCCATATTGAGGGAATAGCCCACTTCCATTGTGATATTCTGATTCTGCTCGTTT
>CAZZNN010000181.1:0-4210 GCA_964655605.1 uncultured Oscillospiraceae bacterium | reverse complement strand
GGCATTGACATAGTGTCTATGACCGGCCTTCGCGCGGCGTCCTCGTCCTCTTTATCCGGGTAAATTGACACGTACTTGTTCAGCGGTATATGCTTCTTCCTCGTCGAGCCGCGCACAGCCGTCATAAGCTGCCTCGACACGCACGTCACCGCAAAGGTTTTAAACGACGCGCCCTTATCGTCCCTATAATCGCGTATGGCCTTAAAAAGGCCATACATGCCCTCCTGAATAACGTCGTCCCTGTCGGCGCCGGTGAGGAAATATGAGTGCGCAAGCTGCCTCACGAGCGTTTTATAGCGGCAATAGAGCAGCTCGTCCGCCCCGGTATCGCCCTCGCGCGAGCGCGCGACCAGCTCCGCGTCGGTTGCGTCCGCGTTGCTCTCGCCCGTATAAGCGGGAACGGGCGCGCGCTTTTCGCACGCCTTCCCCGTCCCGCCCGTTTGTGTGCGCGCCTGCATTATTTGGCGTCCTGTCTGCGCTTTTCAAACATAAGCACCGCCGCCGCGACAGAGGCGTTCAGCGAATCGAGCGGCCCCTGTATTGGTATCTTCACAAGGAAATCACAGCTATCCTTTGTAAGACGGGCAAGCCCATCGCCCTCGGAGCCGATGACGAGCGCCACCGCACCCTCAAGCTTCGCCTTTTGCATGGTTTCGCCCTGCATATCCGCACCCGCTATCCAGATATTTTCGTCCTTGAGACGCTTTATCGCGCCGTTCACATTGGCCACGCGCGCCACGAGGCAATGCTCCGTCGCGCCCGCCGCCGCCTTGCACGCCGCCGCCGTGACCGAAGCGCTCCTGCGATTGGGGATTATTATGCCGTGTACGCCCGCGCACACCGCGCTTCTTATTATAGAACCGAGGTTGTGCGGGTCCTCTATGCCGTCGAGCACCACTATAAAGGGCTTTTCGCCGCGCTTTTTCGCGAGCGCGAGTATATCTGATATATCGCAGTACTCAACGCCCGGCACCTGCGCCACAATTCCCTGATGGTTGCCGGACTTGTTGCCGTGGCCAAAGGGCATGCAAAGCTCGTCCAGCTTCGCCTTATCCACCTCGCGGAGCTGTATATTAGCGTCGCGCGCGAGCGATATTATCTCGCGCAATGAGCCGTCCGGCTCCTTCACGACGAGTATTCTGTCTATGCTGCGTCCGCTCTTTATCGCTTCGCGGACGGCGTTCCTGCCCATCACAAGGTAGGGAAGCTCGTCCTGCTGAGTCTCCGGCATGACGCTTTCGCTGCGCGGGAATTTATCATCGCGCTTCTCGTATGGCTTGCCATAAGGCTTGCGCTCGTTTTCACGCGAACCGCCGTTCCCATTATAGCCCTCCTGGGGCTTGAAGCCGCGATTTTCACCGTCGAGCGGCCTGTTGCGCGGGCCGCGCTTGGGCATGCGCTCGCCTTTGTTTTCATAGCCGGACGCGGTGTCGCGCGGCGCCTGACGGTAGCCGCCGTCTTGCTGCTTATTGTAGCTTGAGCGGCCGTCGCTGTTGTAGCGGTCGCTGCTGCCATTGCGCGGCTTGCCGTAGTTTGGACGGTCGAAGCCGCGATTGTCGCCGCCGCGATTGTCGCCGCTGCGATTGTCGCCGCCGCGATTGTCGCCGCTGCGATTAGCGCTGCCGCGATTTGCGCCGCTGCGATTATCGCCGCTGCGCTCGCCGTCATTGTTGCCGCCTGAACGGTTGTAGCCGTAGGACGGTTTGCCGTCGCGGCTCCCGCCGAAGCGATTGTTCCCGCCGGAGCGATTTTCGTCGCGGCTCACCGGCTGCCCGTCGCGGAAGGAAACTATCTCGCCTTCGCCGGAACGGTTATTGCCGTAGGAACGATTGTTCCCGTATGACGGCTTGCCATCACGCCTGCCGCCGTATGTCGGTTTGCCTCCGCGATTGTTCTCACCGGAGCGGCTGCCGCCGTAGGACGGTTTACCGTCGCGCTCAGACTTATATCCCTCGCCCTGTTCGGAGCTTCTGCCGTCTGACGGCTTTCCCTTATAGCTCCCGCTATTATAGCCGCCACGGCTATTATAGCCGCCGCGATTTCCGCCGCCGTAGCCTCCGCCGCTGCGACCGTTGCTGCCGCCATTGCGGCCACTGTTGTACGCCATTAGAATATCCTCATTTCGATTTTATCATATTTATTATCATAACTTTCGTTTGCGAAAGAATGCTTTCCCTTTTTGCGTCTGCGGCTCAGGCTTCGTCCGTTTGCGCCTGAACCGGCGCTGAGCCGTCCTGCTGCGCTTTGACGGTAAGCGCCTCGCGCATCAAAAACGCAAGCCTCTCGTCCTCACCCTTTAGATAAAGATACCCGAAAAGCGCCTCAAGCCCCGTCGCCGCGCGATAATCCGTTATCGCGGCGTGCTTTGGCACGGTGCCAAGGTGCGAGTTGCGGCCGCGCTTGAATATGGCGAGCTCGGCGTCTGAAAGCAGCGCCTCAATTTTATGCAGCGCCTCCGCCTGCGCGTGCGCGCACACCTGTTGGGCACTCATGCGGTGCAGCGCGTTCACCGTGCCGTCGCTTGAGGTAACCAGCCATGTTCTTATAAATAGATCGAACACCGTGTCGCCTATATACGCAAGCGTAAGCGGCGGCAACAGCTCGGGACGCAGCGCGCGGCTCTCGCGGCACTGCGGCAATCCCGCCATCACTTTTTTGAGCATTTGCGCTCCCATTGCATTATCCATCAGCTTAGTATAGCACACCACCTGCGCCGCGCACCAGTTTATTTTGAAAATGCTGTGCGAAAAGCGTGAATTTTTAGCGTTACGCGGCGTTCGTGGCCGTAGTGCCGTGCGCGTTCGTGCCGGACGCGTCAGCGCCGGGGGCCGCGTCTGATGGAGTAATGTCCGTCGCAGTGGCCGGAAGCGTTTGCGCGCGGGAGCTAAGATAGTTCAAAACGCCAGTGGCAATGCCGAGCGCGAGCTTTTTCTGGTGCTCCTCGTCCATGAGCAGAGTCTCATCGAGGGTGTTGCTCAAAAACCCGCATTCCACCAGCACGCCGGGCGAGGTGCATTCGCGTATTATAAAATAGTCGGCGGGGTTTGCTGGACGCTTATCGCGTCCTATCGCCGCGCACACGCTCCCTATCACGCTTGAGGCGAGCTTTTCAGCCTCCTTGCCCTCAAAGCCCTTCATAAAGAAAGCCATCGGCCCCGAAATCGACGTGTCCTTGAATTTATTCATGTGTATGCTCACCACGGCGTCGGCCTGGGCGTCGTTCATAATTCGCTTGCGCTCGGCCATATCCTTGCGTTTGGTATCGCCAAGCGCGTCGCTGCCGCCGCGCGTCAAGATGACGTTCACGCCGCTTTTAACGAGCTCGTCGCGCACAAGAAACGTGACCGCGAGGTTCAAGCCCGCCTCCTTCACGCCTGTTTTCGCGCCCACCGCGCCGCCGTCCGGGCCGCCGTGACCCGCGTCGAGCACCACGGTAAATCCGCTTTTCACCTTGCCGCCCGCCGCGTACACCTCGCTGCGCTCGCCGTCGTCCGCGCCGCCCATTTCGGCCAGGCGCGCTCCGAACACCGCGAGCAAAAGCACCATCACCACAACCGCCACAGTGTTTACCACCTTTTCAAGCTCCGGCGGCACTTTGAGCTTTTTCCGTATGTTGAAGCGCTTAATCATAATCTCACCTCATAGCCAACATATTCTGTCAAAGCTCGTCTTATTACTTATACGCTGTATGTGGAGAAAATCGCAAAACCCGTCAAACTCCCCATTTTATCGGGCTTTTCGATATTTTGACGTATGCAGCCGTTTTGAATATTCATATAGATTATCCACACTTTCCACAGAGTTATCCACATATCACATCGGCCAGCAATGGGCATTACAGATTTTACCCACACACTTAACCCACACGTTTCACATGTGATTATTCACATTATTTGATGTATACGGTATGCATGAAATACGCGTACACCCTCGTTCTCTGCGCAGTCCGCGCTTGCGTTGAAAATTGGCCACCCCCGCCGCTTATGCGCACCCGCTCGCTTGATATGAAGAACGCAAGCGTTCTCGTAATGCCAACGCTCCGCGTTGGCTATGAAAGAACTAATCGCGAAGCGATTTGTTCTTGTAGGGCGGGGGCTTGCTCCCGCCGTGGATACGCACCCACTCGCTTGGTCGCCCCGCTTGCCCGCACCCACCCGCTTGATATGGAGAACGCGAAGCGTTCTCGTAATGCCAACGCTCCGCGTTGGCT
>CAZZNN010000180.1:0-4224 GCA_964655605.1 uncultured Oscillospiraceae bacterium | reverse complement strand
CCAATTTCGTAGCCTCGCTCAAGCCCGCCGACTATGCACATTTTAAGGTGCAGCTCTGTGGCAATGCGCATGTACATATCTATATCGAGGCTGTTATGGTGCGTTGTAAACGGCCTTGCGCTCGCGCCGGAGGCGACGGTGTTCAAAACCGGCGTTTCCACCTCGATAAAGCCCTGATCGTCGAGGCGGCGGCGTATTTCCGCGATTATTTTGCTGCGCGCGATAAACGTCTTTCTAACGTCCGGATTGACTATCAGGTCAACGAAGCGCTGGCGGTAGCGAAGCTCGGGGTCCTTGAGCCCGTGGAATTTTTCGGGCAGTGGACGGAGCGATTTTGAAAGCAGCTCCACCTTGCTCGCGTGAACGCTTATCTCGCCGGTCTTGGTTTTGAAAACGAAGCCTTCCACGCCTATTATGTCGCCAATATCCATGGACTTAAAATCGGCGTAAGGCGCCTCGCCTACGTCGTCGCGGCGAACATACACCTGTAAAGCGCCGTTTCTGTCCAATATATGCGCAAAGGACGCCTTGCCCATTATGCGCTTTGCCATCATGCGGCCGGCGACGCGCACGGTCTTGCCGTCGAGCTCGTCAAAATGGGCCACTACCTCGTCTGAATGAAGCTGCCCGTCAAAGCGCATCACGGTGAAGGGATCGCGCCCCTCGTCCTGCAGGCGAGAGAGCTTGTCGCGCCTTACCTGTAAAAGCTCACTTAGCTCCTGCGCCGTCATTTCGGGCGTTTGCGGGTTTTTAATCTCTTCCATGACACAACTCCTTTTTTTACTTGATTATCGAAATTATCTCTATGCGCATAACGCCGCCGGGGGTGTTAACGTCCACAACGTCGCCCGCCTTGTGATTCAAAAGCGCCGCGCCCACGGGCGATTCGTTTGAGATGCGATTCTTTGCGGGATCGCTCTCCGCGCTGCCCATTATCTGGTATTCCACGGTTTTGTTTATGTTTGAAAGGTGCACGCGCACCTTGCTGCCGACGACGATAATGTCCTTGTTCGCGGCGTCGTCCTCGATTAAGACGACATCCTTTAGCATGTTCTCAAGCTCGACTATCTCGTATTCCATGCGCGATTGCTCGAGCTTGGCCGCGTCGTACTCGGCGTTTTCGCTCAAATCGCCAAAAGAGCGGGCGATCTTTATCTGCTCGGCTATTTCAAGCCTGCCTGTAGTTTTTAAATATTCAAGGCGATCCTCATATTTTTTGACGCCTTCCTTTGTAAGCCTTACTTCAGCCATTGTGCTCCTCCGTATCGAAAAAGTCCGCCTCAACAACTCGGCGGTTTCTACATTTATATTACGGCGTTTTTTCGCCGTTATGCTATTATAGACAGTGGGCAGGGCTTTTGTCAACATGCACAAACCGCCTTGGGCGGTTTGTGCTTACCGTAAATCGCCATAGGCGATTTACGCGGTGGAAGCGAACGCTCCGCATGCACAAACCGCCGGGGGCGGTTTGCGCTTACCGTAAACCGCCCGGGGGCGCACCGCCGCAACGGTGGAATCGCCGTAGGGCGGGGGCTTGCTCCCGCCGCGCGGCCCTACTTATTCTCCGCCCTTTCGGCGGCATATATCCTATCCACCTTCTCCACTCCGTCAACGAACACGGTGTTCATTTCGCCCGTGTACGTTACGTCGTAAAGGTAGGTCTGCGTTTCGTCCTCGTATGCCTCACACACGACGGTGATGGTGTATACCGTCGCGCCGTCGGCGGTCTTTTCCTTTTCGGTAAAGGCCGCCTCGCGCGGCACGAGCCAAAGCTTGCTTCCGGCGGCGTATTGATCCACCATAACGTTCATGTTCGTGTTCGCCATGAGCTTATCTATGCACTTCTCGGTTGAATAGGGCAATAGCGAGACGTGATAATCGTAAAGCGAAAGCATGGACTCGCCCTGCATGCCTTCGGTATCGGCGGTGCTCGGCTTGGACTGCGCCACCACGCCCGACACCGCCGCGCGCATGCTCGTATAGCGGCCGTTTAGGTTAGAGGTGAAAAACGCGTTCACAAAATCACGCTTGACCTCGCCCGTGGCCTCCATCGCCTTGCCTATTTTATCCTTGCCCGTTTTCACCGAGCAGCCCGCCGCAAGGGCGAGAATGAGCGCCAACGCCAAAAGCGCCGAAATAATTTTTTTCATAAGTATCCTCCAAAGTTTTTTTCCAAGCGGTATTATATCACTTGCGCGGGCGTTAGTGAAGCATTGTGGCACAAGTGTCATTTTTCGGTTTTGCGAAAACGCGATAAGCCGGTTTATGAATAAATATTCATAAATTCGGTCATTTTGAGCGGTTTACAACCCTCGTATATGAATATCATTCATGAGGGGAAACGGGCCAAGTTATCCACATTATCCACAGGGTTATCCACAAAAGGCGGGCAATTTGGGGGTTAGCCATGTGGGTAAGTCACTTTGAGTTCACATTTTGACCGATTTTCGCAGTTTTCGGCACGGAATTTTATGCAGCTTTTGAGCGGCTCGCGAAGCCGACCCGAAAAGTTGAAAAAGCGACGAAAAGGGGATATACTAAAATATATTTTATGCTTGGAGGTTAGCTATGCAAACATTGCAGACGGTGTGTGAAAACCGCACCCGCGCGCGGCTGGCGGCCGCGTCTCCGGAAATCGTGCTCTGCGACCCGGCGGCGAACGCCGAGACGGCTATAAAAACCATACTTCGCGCTCAAGACGCGGGCGTTGACTTTCTCGCGCTGCCGGAGCTTTTCTTAACCGGCGCGACGGTGGGCTCGCTCATGCGGCATGAGGTAGTGCTTGCGGCGGCGGAGCGTGCGCTAAAGCGCGTGGTGGAGGCGACCAAGCATGTCGATGTGATTTCAACGATAGGGCTTCCATATATGATAAACGGCCGCGTGCTAAGCTGCGTGGCGCTGATAAGCCGGGGGCGGGTGTATGCGATAGTGCCCGCGTCGTGCGGGGCGGAGCCATTTGGCTTTTTGCCCGAGGCGGACTATATGGGCTCGCGCGAGCAGGCGCTCACGCCCATACCGGAGCTTACGGTGGGCTTTGGCGGCGAGCTTTTCGCGTCCGCGCCAAAGACGCGCGCGTTTAGCGCAATGCTCATGCCATCCGCGCTCAACGCCACCGCCAAGAGCGAGAAGGAGGTGCTTCGCGCGCTGAAGGCGTTTTCCGCGAGAAACGGCGTTGCCGTGGCGTATGCGGCGCCCGGCGTTGGCGAGAGCACGACGGCTTTCGTTTTTGACGGCGTTTGCGCCATAGTTGCGGGCGGCGAGGTGCTCGCCTATTCAAAGCCATTTGAAAAGGACGCTTTCGTGTATGCGGACGTGGAGCTTGCGGGACTTGCGCCGTTTGAGCCTTATGAGGCCGATGAGACGGGCTTTGACGAGGCCGATTTTTTGAGCGCCGACCCTGCCGAGGCGAACGCCGAGTGCGAGCGGATACTCGAATTGCAAGCGCGCGCGCTCGTGAGGCGGCTTTCGCACATAAATGGCAAGGGCTTCGTGATAGGCGTGTCCGGCGGGCTCGACAGCGCGATAGCCTTGATGGCGGCGTGCCGCGCGGCGGATATAATGGGGCTGAAGCGAAGCGCGGTGCAGGGCGTGTCCATGCCGGGCTTTGGCACGTCAAAGCTCACCCATTCCAATTCAAGGGATTTGATCGAGGCGATGGGCTGCGGCTATCGCGAGATAAGCGTGGTTGAGGCGTGCCGCAGGCATTTTATTGATATAGGCCATGACGAGAGCGTGCGCGATGTGGTTTTTGAAAACGCGCAGGCGCGCGAGCGCACGAAGATATTGCTTTCCATCGCCAACGGCGAAAACCTGCTTGACGTGGGCACGGGCGACGTTTCCGAGCTCGCGCTCGGGTGGACGACCTTTGGCGGCGACCACCTCGCCCAATACGGCGTGAACGCATCGCTGCCCAAAACCATCGTGCGCCGCGTGACGCAAGAGGCGCGCGCGCGCTTCCCCGAGGCCGCCGACATACTTTCCGACATTCTCGCCACCCCCGTGAGCCCCGAGCTTTTGCCCCCCGTGAACGGCGTGATTTCGCAAAAAACGGAGGAGCTTTTGGGCGCTTATGAGCTGCACGATTTTTTCCTTTACCATTTCATGTGCGGCATGCGTCCGCGCAAGATTTATTGCGAAGCGTGCGCAAAGCTCGACTACCCCAAGGAGGAGATCTACCGCGTGCTCGGCATTTTCCTGCGCCGCTTCTTCGCCCAGCAGTATAAG
>CAZZNN010000179.1:0-4235 GCA_964655605.1 uncultured Oscillospiraceae bacterium | reverse complement strand
TGCAGCAGATAGGCAAGTCCGGCAACTGGGCATATATTAAGCTTGGCGATGGCACCATTGGCTATTCCTCGCTTAAATACTTAAAGCCCTACGGCACATTTACCCAGCCTATAGACATAACCAAGCAGACCAATAAGCCTGTGACCGACCCCACCTACGGAGTGACCTCGCAGGAGAGCGCGGTAGCGGCCTATATCCGCAGATACCGCAACGCGACGAGCGGACCGGAGGCTTATCAGTATCTGTGGCAGCTGGATAAATTCTACACGCTTAACGCACGCAGCGATTACTCAATGCGCTCGTATCAGTTCTATGAGAACAGCTACGTTAAGTATGTTTACTCCTCCTCGCGTTACGCGGGCGATATAACCTTCTATTGGTATCGCTCGGGCAATGGCAAGGCGGCGCTCGCTGACAGGTTCCCGCCGGAGCTTGTGGCCATGAACCCCAGAGCCTATGGCTACACCTTCAATCACAACGGCGTGGATTACTACTATAAGAGCTATTCGGCCAACTACCTTGAGGTTTGGTGGACCGAAGCCAATTATCTGCTCTGCGCTTATGTACCCGCTAATCTCTCGCTGAGCGACATCGGCTCGATATGCCGTGTACGCTGCATAAAGGTCTAAATACAAAAACCCGGAAGCTTCGGCTTCCGGGTTTTTGCTTGGGAGTTTGGAGCATGGCTCCAAACTCCTGCCATGGCATCCGGAAGCTTCGGCTTCCGGGTTTTTGCTTTTGTAGAAAAAGTCCTGTGCGGACTTTTTCGAGGTTACAGGCTTTGCCTACTCCGCTTCGCTTCGCCGGGCGGCAAAACCTGTAAAGTATAAAAACCTAACGGTTTTCGTCCGTTTCATCGGCAAAGCCGCCGAAGCCGGATCGCAAGTCAAGGGCTGCGACCCTTGACAATCCCGGAGTTTATGGGCAAGCTGAATCCGGAAGCTTGGGAGCCCAAAGCATGGCTCCGAACGGTTGACATTGGAAAACCAAAAGCCCCGAACCAACGTTCAGGGCTTTCATTTTGCCTGTAGGGCGGAGTCCCCTGACCCCGCCGCGATTTGCGCGTCCCGCCGCCGCACTGCCGCACACGCCTATGCGAATATTATCACAAGCCCCAGCAGCAGCCCAACTATCACCGCTATCGCTGGCAGCTTCGACTGCCACATCAATATAGATTCGGGCAGCAGCTCGCCAAACACCACATAGAGCATTGCGCCGCTTGCAAAACCGAGCGCGAGCACATGCCACACCTCGCCAAGCGACCCCAAGAGATAGCCTAAAAATGCGCCTATAACTGTTGGGAAGCCGCTTGCCGCGGTCATGAATATCGCCTTGCCGCGCTTCATGCCGCCCGCTATCAGCGGCACCGCAACGGCCATGCCCTCAGGAATATTGTGAAGCCCTATCACGGCCGCGATAAGTATTCCGCCGCCCGTCCAAACCTCCGCGATGCTGGCGCCCGTGTAGGCCGCGCCTATCACCATGCCCTCGGGCAGATTGTGCAGCGCTATTGCGGCCGCCATAATTATTCCGGCGATAAAAAGCTGCGAATTTTCCTGCTTGTGTGCGTTAAAATGGTCGCTGTGAATGAGCTCGTCAAGATCGTCCGCGGTCTTGGGATGCTTTTTATCATTTACGTGCTCTATCTCATGATTGGTATTTTTATCTATCACATAATTCAATAGCCCAACCACCGCAAAGCCTATCACTATGCCTCCGAGCGTTAAAAGCAGCCTGTCGGGCGTGACCTCGCCCGCACCGCCTATGGCGTCCATAATAAGGTCGAAGCAAACCACGGCGAGCATAACTCCGCCCGCGAAGCTAAGTAAAAGACTTACGGTCTTTTTTGAATCCCGTCTGATAAGCGCCGCTATCACGCCGCCAAGGCCGGTGCCGCCCACACCGGCGATAAAGGTGATCACCATCACCCATACAAGTACGCTCATAAAGCTCCTCCAGCTCGCGCCCGGTTAGTCACGGGCAACTAAGAAATTATAACATAGTTACATATATACGACAATATGTTTTTAATTTCACAATAATTCACCTAATAACCATTTGACTCATTTTGCGCTATGCGATATAATGCTAAAGCATGGTTAAGCGGTATCCATGCATAAAAAAACGCAAGCCAGCATATTTCGAGCTAGTGACGAATAAGAGCATCGGAGCAAGTCGATGAAAAAAGAAAACATGGCCGTATACAGAGTGTGGCTAAGAAGAATATGCTTTGTGGCTGCGGACGCGATATGCGTATTCGTGGCTTATTTGTTTACACTTTCATTTAGGTTTGGCGCGAATGTTCCGGCCGGCATCAGCGCGACGTTTTATAGCTCGGTTATCTATATAATACTCATATATTTCGTTATAAATCTGCTCTTTAAGCTGTATGAATCGCTTTGGGAGCATGCGAGCATAGAGGAATTGGTAAACGTGGTGCTCGCGTCCGTAATATCAACAGTGCTTTGCTATGCCCTGGCGGCGCTAGGAATGGATAGAATGCCGCGCAGCGTGTATATCGCGGCAGGGCTTGTGATAATATTGCTGCATGGCGGCATACGCATGCTTTCAAGGGTGTTCAAGCTATTCATGTCCGGCAGGCGGCGCGCAGGTTCCGCGAACGCGCTTATAATCGGCGCAGGCGAGGCGGGCGCGATAATTATAAGCAGTATGCAGGAAAACCCGGCGATAAATCTCGTGCCGGTCGCCATAGTTGACGACGACGAGACGAAGCGCTCCACGCGCATACACGGCGTTAAGGTGATGGGTACGACGCACGATATACCATCGCTTGTAAAAAAGCTTGAGGTCACGCAGATAATCTATGCCATACCCTCGGCGTCCGGGCAAACGCGAAAGCGCGTGCTTGAAACATGCACCTCAACGGGCTGCGAGATAAAAATAATACCGTCGGTTGAAAAAATGCTTTTCGGCCACGGCAGCACAACGCTTCAGGTGCGCGACGTGGACGTTGGCGATCTGCTTGACAGGCCGGAGACAAAGCTCGATATAGACGCGATAAGCGGCTATCTCAAGGGCAGCACCATACTCGTTACCGGCGGCGGCGGCTCCATAGGCTCCGAGCTTTGCAGGCAGATAGCCCGTTTCGAGCCGAAAAAACTGGTCGTTTTTGATATGTATGAGAATAACGCCTACGAGCTTTATATGGAAATGAAGCAAGCTTATGGCGACAGGCTCGATATGGACGTTGTTATAGGTTCGGTGCGCGATATAAAGCGGCTCGACACAGTGTTTGGCCAGTATAAGCCGGACGTGGTGTTCCACGCGGCGGCGCATAAGCACGTCCCATTGATGGAGCAGAGCCCGGCCGAGGCGATTAAAAATAATGTGGACGGCACATTCAACGTGGCTATGGCGGCGGACATCGCGGGAGTAAAGCGCTTTGTGCTGATATCCTCGGATAAGGCCGTAAATCCGGTAAACGTGATGGGCGCGTCTAAATATCTGTGCGAGCTGATAGTGCAATATATGAATAAACGGAGCGCGCATACGAACTATGTGGCGGTGCGCTTTGGCAATGTTTTAGGCTCAAACGGCAGCGTGATACCGCTTTTCAGGCGGCAGATAGCTTCTGGCGGCCCCGTTACGGTGCCGCCAGAAGGATATAGTGAGATATTTTATGACCATACCCGAGGCGGCGCAGCTCGTTATTCAGGCGGGCAGCATGGCAAAGCAGGGCGAAATATTCCTGCTAGACATGGGCGAGCCCGTGCGCATAGACGATTTTGCGCGCCAATATATAAGGCTTGCGGGCTATGAGCCCGATGTTGACATTCAGATAATATACACCGGCCTAAGGCCGGGCGAAAAGATGTACGAGGAGCTCATGCAGCAGGACGAAACGCAGGTGCAGAGCGGCTTCCCCGGCATTCTCACCTGTAAGACGCACGCCATAGAGCCTGAGGAGATAAAGCGCCGCGTAGACTATATAAGAAAAATGACGGCGGACGACCCGGACGGCACACGAAAGTATCTAGCCGAAATAATTCCCACATTCCACAATGCGCAAACGCCCGAAGAAAGCGTTGCGCCACCCCAAGCGCAGGGCGTAGTTGCGGCGGCAGGGAAATAAACAAAGAGGTCAAGGCGTATGCCTTGACCTCTTTGTTAGCCCTCCGTAGGGCGGGGGCTTGCTCCCGCCGCTTTGCCCGCGCCGCGCTAGCCTTCGCCTTTCGCCCCGTAGGGCGGGGGCTTGCTCCCGCCGTTTTGCCCAC
>CAZZNN010000178.1:0-4288 GCA_964655605.1 uncultured Oscillospiraceae bacterium | reverse complement strand
CCCCCGCCGCGTCATACTCCCCAGAGGTCGTTATCCGTCAACTGGTCGTCGGGCTTTCTTTCCTTCTTTTTATATTCGGGCACGTTGCCGCCCGCATCAGACTCCGTCTCGGAGGCCAGCTCGCGCGCCTTTTCGGCGGCCTCGCGCGCTTCCTGCGCCTTCTTCTGGCGCTCCTTCTGCGCGTTGTCGTACTCCTCCTGCATCTTCTTGCGGTCGGTCATGACGATGTTAAACACCAGCATACCCACCAGCAGCACCATGCCAAGCCCCCAGAGCACCCAGCCCCATACCGCGTTCACGGGGTTCGCCGCCGAGGTGTTGACTATGTTCAGCACCTCCAGCACGCCGCTTACAACTATCACAGGCCCCGTCACAAAGTTCATTATCCGCATATAAAGCAGATATTTTTCCGCCGGTATTTTGGGATATTCGTTTTTGTACACGCGACCCTTGCCGGTTATGGCGCACACGATAAGATATATGCCCAGCACTATCTTAACGAGGCTGAAAAGGTCGAGATTGAGGTTCAGGTTTGAAAACAAGTCCGAGGGCATTAAGTTTTCCTCCAATAGCTAATATTATATTTTTTAGTTGCCCCTGGCAACCACGTTTACAGATATTTAATCAAAGGTTTAAAAATGTGCTAACGCACGTATGGGGGAAATACGCGATGTTCCATTGCGCATTTCGCGCCCATGGCGAGGTGCGGACATCGTTCCCACGCACACCGCCCCGACCGGGTGCAAGCCCGGCGGCGGGAGCAAGCCCCCGCCCTACATATCGGCTAATCGCTTCGCGATTAACCATTAGCAAACCGCCAAAGGCGGTTAGCGCTTACGAGAATGCTTCGCATTCTCCGGCAATCCAAAACGCATGGGGCGGTTAGCGCTTGCAACCCAAATCGCTTCGCGATTAGCCATTAGCAAACCGCCAAAGGCGGTTAGCGCTCGCAACCCAAATCGCTTCGCGATTAGCCGTTAGCAAACCGCCAAAGGCGGTTAGCGCTTACGAGCCTTCCCTCCCCGCTTTAGCTCACATAAGCTAAATACGCTTCAATTTCGCTCCGTCCTTGCCGTCCTCTACCGCGAGTCCCATTTCCTTCAATTTATCGCGGATCTCGTCCGCCCTCTTATAGTCCTTATTCCCTCTGGCCTCCTGCCTTTGCTCCAAAAGCGCCACGGCCTCGGCGGAAAACTCCTCCTCGACGTGCTTTTGCAGCAGCCCAAACACCTTGCACATATCGCTAAAGAGCGCGTCGGCCTTTTCAAGCGCGGCCTTTTGAGTATCGATGGAAACATAGGTGTTCACCGCGCGCACAAGGTCGAATAGCACGCCCAAAGCGTCCGCTGTGTTGAGATCGTCGTCCATGGCCGCGATGAACCGCGCGCGCATATCGTCAACGGTCTTTTTAAACTCCTCGGCCGCAGCGCCCGCCACGTCCATATCGCGCTTGAGCGCGTCGTTAAGGCGCGTCCTGGCGGTGCGAATGCGCTCAAGGCTGCTCTCGGCCTCCTCCATGAGCTCGCGCGAGAAGTTCACAGGATTCCTGTATTGCGCGTGCAAAAGGAAAAGGCGCATGGCCTCAAGCTCGTATTCCTTTGAAATCTCCCTCACTAGCTTGAAATTGCCCAAGCTCTTGCTCATCTTTTCATTATCTATATTGATGTAGCCGTTGTGCATCCAGTAATTGGCAAAGGTCTTGCCCGTGGCGGCCTCGCTCTGCGCTATCTCGTTTTCATGATGCGGAAAAATGAGGTCGCGCCCGCCCGCGTGTATGTCAAACGGCGCGCCAAGTATGCTCATGCTCATGGCCGAGCACTCGATATGCCAGCCCGGCCGTCCCTTCACGCCCCACGGCGTGTCCCACGACGGCTCGCCGGGCTTCGCCGCTTTCCAAAGCGCAAAGTCCAGCGGGTCGCGTTTGACCTCACCCATATCCACGCGTGCGCCGCTCTCCAAAGCATCTATGCTCTGCCCGGACAGCCTGCCATAGGGTGAGTAGCTCCGAACGTCAAAATAGACGTCACCATTGTCGGTGACATAAGCGTGGCCTTTATCTATAAGCTCCTTGACTAGCTTGAGAATATCGTCAATATGTTCGGTGGCGCGGGGGTTTTCGCTCGCGCGCTCAACGCCGAGAGCGTCCGCGTCAATATAATATTCTTTTATATATCTGTTCGCCAGCTCCTTGACCGTGGTGTTCTCCTCGCGGGCGCGATTTATGAGTTTATCGTCAATATCCGTGAAATTCTGAACGAATGTGACCTTATAGCCCAAAAATTCAAAGTATCTGCGCAGCGTGTCGAAAACGACGAAAGGCCGCGCGTTGCCGATGTGAAAATAATTGTATACCGTCGGCCCGCAGACGTACATTTTCACCTCGCCCGGCGTGACCGGCACAAATTCTTCCTTTTGACGGGTCATAGTGTTATATATTTGCATGAAGTTAACCTCCTTGATGTTTGTGGATTTTTGCCGCGCGGGTGGGTGAGCCGCAACCCCGGCGGCGTATGTGCAGGGGCGGATATTATCCGCCCCTACGGATTCCTTCTACATCGCCTCAATACCCTATTCGCGAGGAAAAGATTCAGCTTTTCCGCGCCCAGGTCTATCCTCAAATCGAGGCAGGCGTTTATCACGTCCTCGCGGGTGAGCTCGGGGCAGCCTTCGCCCGCGGCGGCAAGATTGTCGCGAAGCTCAAGCACCACGTCCACAAAATCGGCCGTGGTTATTTCCGGCAGGCGCACCGGCTCAAACGAGCACGGGCAATCGGGCAGCCTGCGCGCGGTGGCGATAAAAACGATGTTTTTCGGCGTGTTGCCGCGCCCAATGCGGTCGAGCAGCATGCTCACCTCAAACTTCTCGTTTATCTCCGCGAAGGTGAGCCTGTCGAGCACGACAAGAAATCTATATGGCTGCTGCGAGAGCAGATATTCGAGCTTTCTGATATTCCCGTAGCCGTCGCCGTCCACAAGGACGAGCCTTAGCTCCTCAAGCTCCTCAGGCACGCTCATCAGAAGCTGAGTTTTGCCGCACGCGGCGTCGCCAAGGAGTATCATATCGTCGTGAGGCTCGCCGCGCATGAATGAAATGACGTTTTCCATTATCGTCTCGCGCACGGCGTCGTAAAAGGGGAGCGTTTCGGGGACGTTGACGGGGAGGCCGTTTTGCGCCATTTCGTCCATGGGCATGAGCCTGTCGCCGCAGAAAAAGAAGCGTCTGTAGCGCATGAAATCGCCCGCGCCATAGTTGAGGCGCATTTCGCACACGCTTTCATACAGGCTCACCCAATCCTTGCTCTCCATGAGCCTGAAATACATTTCCTCAAGCGCCTCGTCGGCCGCGTAGCTGTCCCTGAGCTCCACGTCGCCGTATCTGAAGGAGAAAAACTCCACCTCCGGCGCGAGCCTGCCGGTGTACAGGGGCTTTTTGGCGTTTTTATCGAAAGCGGACGGCCTTGCCACGTTTTCGCCCGCCCACACGGCGCTCGTCATCACGGCGATGTCGTCCTTGCCGCCCTTTAGCTGCAAGTCGCGGACGCGCTCGCGCAAAAGGCGATAGAGCAGCGGCGATGAAATCGAGCGCAGCTCGGATAATATGGAAAGCTCGTGCCGCATGGCGCGCGCAAGCGCGTCCTGACGGCCGGGCTGCTTTTTGTGCTTGCAAAGCTCGTAAAACGTCTCGTCAACGAGCACCAGGTGCAATAGGTAATCGAGAAAAATATCGCCTGAAACGCGGCGCGCGCCGCAGCAAAGCAGCCGCGCCGAGAGCAGATGATAGTTGCGTGTCGCGTTTGCAACGTCGCCCTCTATGAGCGCGGATATGTACGCGGCGAGGCGGGGGAGAGGCTCTTTTTCGCCTAGCCGCGGCATTAAAAGCGAGCGCGAAAGCAAGAGCGATATGCGCTCAATGCACTCGTTCACCGGCAATTCAGAAAAATTCATGCTCTCGCGCCTCCTCTTTTATAGTAGTTCAAGGTATTATAGCATAAGATAAGGCGTTGCGCAATCCGAAACGCATGGGCGGCGCCCCCTCCGCGTTGCGCACGCATGTTGCGGCGGTGCGGGCAGGGCGGCGGGAGCAAGCCCCCGCCCTACGGGTTTGTGCGTACCCCCCCGCGTTGCGCACGCATGTTGCGGCGGTGCGGGCAGGGCGGCGGAGGCAAAAAAAACGGGCGGGAGCTTGCTCCCCGCCTTACACGAACCAACGCTTAATCAAGGCACGCAAAATGGGCGATGCCCATTTTGCCCAAAGCGCAATGACAATGGCAAAGCCATTGTCTATGGTT
>CAZZNN010000177.1:0-4309 GCA_964655605.1 uncultured Oscillospiraceae bacterium | reverse complement strand
TTTCGCGAAGCGAAAATCCTCGCGGAAGCAGCTTGCGCTTCCGCGAAAGCGCGAAAGCGCTCCGCCCCTACCCAAAAAACTCAAAACAAGGGAAAGGATTCTTACCATGTATTCTTATGTTCCCACAACCGCCGCCGAGCGCGAAAAAATGCTCGCTTCCATTGGGCTTGGCTCTATGGACGAGCTTTATCGCGACGTTCCGGCGGCTCTAAAGCTTGGCCGCGAGCTTGATTTAGGCAAGCCAATGAGCGAGCTTGAGCTTATAAAGCTATTTAAGGACCTCACCAAATGCGACGCGCAGAGCCTCCCGCTCTTTCGCGGCGCGAGCGCATACAGGCGCTACATTCCGTCCGCGATATGGCAGCTTTTAGAGCGCGGCGAATTTCTCACCGCGTACACCCCCTATCAGGCCGAAATGAGCCAGGGCATGCTGCAAGGGCTTTTTGAATATCAGACCATGATATGCGAGCTCACCGGCATGGAAGCCTCCAACGCCTCCGTCTACGATGGCGCAACCGCCGCCGCCGAGGCCGTTACCATGTGCACAAATTCCAAGCGCAAGCACAAGATGGCGTATAGCGCGGGCTTGCACCCGTTCGTCGTAGCCACGATAAAGACCTACGCGCGCTTTGCAAAGACCGAGCTCGTTGAAGTTCCCATGACGGACGCGGGCGTTACGGACTCTGCCGCCCTCAAGGCCGCGCTTGACGGCTGCGCGGGCTTCATCGCCTCGCAGCCCACCTTCTATGGCACGCTTGAGAATATGGACGACCTTTGTGCGCTCACCCACGAAGCGGGCGCGCTGTTTGTGGCGCATGTTGACCCCACGTCACTCGGCCTTATCAAGCGCCCGGGCGAGTACGGCGCGGACATTGCCGTTGGCGACGCGCAGAGCTTGGGCATGCCCATCGCCTTTGGCGGGCCGTACTGCGGCTTCATGGCCGCGACGCAGAAGCTCATGCGCAATCTGCCCGGCCGCATAGCCGGTCAAACCGAGGATAAGGACGGCAACCGCGCGTTCGTTTTAACCTTGCAGGCGCGCGAGCAGCATATCCGCCGCGAAAAGGCGTCGAGCAATATTTGCTCAAATCAGATGCTCTGCGCGCTCGCGGCCACGATGTATCTCGCGTTCATGGGCAGGGACGGCCTCAAGGAGGTCGCTGAGCAGAGCATGCAAAAGGCGCACTATCTTGCCGAGGGGCTTGCCTCCGTCAAGGGCGCGAAGCTCCGCTTTGAGGGCACGCCCTTCTTCGATGAATTCGTCGTCTACACCGATAAATGCGCCATAGACGTTGATAAAGCGCTGCGCGGCAAGGGCTTTGTGGGCGGCCTGCCCATAGTTAAGCTCACCGGCAAGCCCGAGGGCATGCTCTGGTGCGCAACCGAGCGCAACACGCGCGAGGAGCTTGACGCCGTAATCTGCGCATTCGAGGAGGTCGTAAAATGAACTACCCACTAATTTTTGAACGCTCCGTCCCCGGCCATCGCGGCTATTCGCTCCCTGAGCTGGACGTGCCGCGTCTCGACGGCGTTTTGCCCGCCGACATGCTCACGAAGGCCGAAATGAATCTGCCGGAGGTGGCCGAGGTCGATCTCGTCCGCCATTACACCAACCTTTCGCGCCGCAATTTCGGCGTTGACAACGGCTTCTATCCGCTCGGCTCGTGCACGATGAAATATAATCCGCGCATAAACGAGCAGCTTGCCACCGTTTTCGACGATCTGCACCCCCTCGTCTCAGACGACGACGCGCAGGGCGCGCTCAAGGTGATGTATGGGCTTGAAAAGGCGCTTTGCGAGATAGGCGGGTTCGACGCTTTCTCATTGCAGGGCGCTGCGGGCGCGCACGGCGAGCTCACCGGCCTCATGATAATAAAGGCGTATCACGACGTTCGCTGTGATTACGAGCGCACCGAGATAATCGTCCCGGACGCGGCGCACGGCACCAACCCGGCCTCGGCCAACATGGCTGGCTTCACCATACGCGAAATAAAGAGCAACGCGCGCGGCGGCGTTGATATAGACGCGCTGAAGGCGGCTGTAGGCCCGCACACCGCGGGACTCATGCTCACAAACCCGTCCACCCTCGGGCTGTTTGAGGAAAATATTGTCGAGATAGCGGAGATAATCCACGCGGCGGGCGGCCTTCTTTATTACGACGGCGCGAACCTCAACGCCATAATGGGCGTTGTGCGCCCCGGCGACATGGGCTTCGACGTTATGCACATCAATCTGCATAAGACGTTTTCAACGCCTCACGGCGGCGGCGGCCCAGGCAGCGGCCCTGTGGGCGTGAAGAAGGAGCTCATACCGTATCTGCCGTATCCTGTCATACGCGAGTGCGAGTGTGGCGACAGCGCGGATTGCTCAGGCTGCGAAGCCGCGTCCGCCGCTGACTGCCGCAAGCTTCGCCTGGACTATGACCGCCCGCTTTCGATAGGCAAGACGAAGAATTTCTACGGCAATTTCACCGTTATGATAAAGGCTTACGCCTATATCCTCTCGCTCGCGGGCAAGGGGCTCAAGGAAGCCAGCGAGAACGCTGTGCTAAACGCCAACTACATCTTCTCCCAGCTCAAGGGCGCTTTCGCCGTGCCGCACGACAGGATATGCATGCACGAGTGCGTTATAGCGCCCACCGAGGAAATGATGGCCAAGGGCGTACACACGACGGATATTGCCAAGGCGCTTATCGACTATGGCTATCACCCCATGACCATCTATTTCCCGCTCATAGTCCACGAGGCAATGATGATTGAGCCCACCGAGACCGAGAGCAAGGAAACGCTCGACGGCTTCATCGCCGTCATGCTAAAGCTCGCAAGGGAAGCGCTTGAAACGCCCGAAAAGCTCCAAAGCGCCCCGGTAACTACGCCCGTCGGCAGGCCCGACGAGGTCAAAGCGGCGCGCAGCCCGGAAATACGCTTCGCTTTTGCTAACATGGACTGAGTTCATGGTGGGTTGCGACCCCCAAACCCCGGAAAAGGGTTTTCCATGCGGAAAACCCTTTGTTTGCAGAAAATGCAATCCCCGTGTTTCTTCGGACGAACAGGGGTCAGGAAAACAATGCGCACGCACGCCGCACAAAAGCCTTGCGGCTCGTGTCAAACAGCGAGCCCTCTGCGAGCGGTTTGATTTTCATATTAAATATAGCAAAATGGAAAAGCATTGTTTTCGCGTGAGTCAACGAAATGAAATTTCGTTGACAATGGTTACGTTTTTGTTACGCCTCATGCTTTATAATCCAAACATAAACAAAAGCAAACCACAAAAACAGACCACAGGAGGCAACCAAAATGACGGACAAAGATAAGGCCACACTTACAGAACCAGAGCTAAGCTCCGTTACGGGAGGGGCGAATGAGACACAGGGCGTCTCGCACGTGGTAATCGGAGCCGCTTGTCCGTATTGCGGCTGCCCCAACTTCTCGTGCGACACACAGGGAAAATGCACCTGCCTCGCTTGCGGCAAAAGCTGGTATTAAGGAGACTAAGATGGCAAACGTCATCACATGCAGATGCGGCAGCAATAACGTGACCAAGGTGAAAAACGGCGCAAACTCCTATGCCTGTCACGACTGCGGAAGAATTTTTCTCATAAACGCGCCAACAAATAATCATGATAATTTGAAAGGAGAAACTAAAATGAAAGAACTTACAACCAAGCCCCTCACCGAGGAAGAACTCAAGGTAGCCGAAGGCGGCGTAACCGTTGGCAGCCCCGTACTCGGGCATTACAGGTGCTATAAGTGCGGCGGCGAGGATTTCCACGTAATTACCGCCGATGCGAGAAACGTATATGTTGCGTGCAAGCGCTGCGGCTCGCAGTCCAAGATAGGGGAAAACTAAGAGGGTATCGCGTAGCGATCGACCTTTAAAATGCAAGAGTGAATAAGCAAAGTAAAAACGGCGGGGCTCCCGCCGTTTTTCTGCAATAAACATCCACCGGCTTGGCCGGCGGATGTTTATTGCAGCGAGCCGCCAAGCCGGCGGCGCGCCGCGCGCGGGTGGGCGCACGTATGAACGCTGTTTGCAACGTCCCGTAGGGGGGGTGTGCCGGTATCGGGTGAAAATGGAGAACGCGGAGCGTTCTCGTAAGCGCTAACCGCCTTTGGCGGTTTGCTAACGGCTAATCGCGAAGCGATTAGCCGATGTGTAGGGCGGGGGCTTGCCCCCGCCGCGCGGGCGGCGCACCGGCGCAACGTGCGGCGTGAACGCGGTACGTCAAAATCTGCGATTTTGCCGTACCCTACGGGGGCTATGCCGGTATCGGGTGAAAATGGAGAATGCGAAGCATTCTCGTAAGCGC
>CAZZNN010000176.1:0-4335 GCA_964655605.1 uncultured Oscillospiraceae bacterium | reverse complement strand
AGCGCCGCGCCCGCGGCGTCGTTTGAAAGATGCCCGTTATCGCCCAAAATGCGGCGCTTTAGCGGATAAGGGTAAGGCCCTGCCTTTAGCATGTCAACATCGTGATTGGATTCAAGCAGCACAAGCCCCGCGCCCCGCGCGAGCGCGAGCATGGCCTCTGTTACATAGCCCGCGTCCGTCATGGTAACGACGCGGCTCTCATTTTGCGTGAAGGCGAAGCACACGGACTCCGCCGCGTCGTGCGGGGTGTGGACGGTGCTCACCTCCATATCGCCTATAAAAAACTCACGCTCAGTCTCAAACGTGCGCATGAGCGCCTCTGGCACGTTTATGCCCGCAGGCATTGCGGCGAACGTGCGCTCGTTTGCGTATACGGGCACGCCATAGCGCCTTGCGAGTATGCCAACGCCACGCACATGGTCTATGTGCTCATGGCTTATAAGTATGCCGTCGAGCGTACTCGCGTCAACGCCTATTTTGCATAAAGCGTCCGTAACGGTGCGCCCCGCAAGCCCCGCGTCCACCAAAACGCGCGAGCCCTCGCTCTCAATATAGAGCGCGTTGCCGCTCGACCCCGAAAACAGCGAACAAAACCTCATATAGTCCCCTTAAATCCATCCTTAATGGGCGTTACAGCCCGAATATTATCCCCACTGCCGCCGCAAAGCCGATAAAAACCAGCGGATGCAGCTTTTTTGTCCATTTAAGATTGCTTACTACCATTATAAGCACAAACAGCACCGTTTCAACAGGCTTTAGGCTAAAACCCGCAAGTCCCAAAAAAGTCGCGCCCGCGGATACGTCCACGACGGCCATCTTGAGCACCGAAAGCCCCGTTGCGCCTATAAGCCCAGTTACCGCGGGTCTAAGTCCCGCGAACGCGCTGTCTACAAGCCTGCTCTCACGATACTTGGCCAAGAATTTTGATATTATCAATATCACTATGAAAGATGGCAGCACCAGCGCAAATGTGGCGGTGAGCGCGCCCAAAACGCCCGCCGCGTTGTAGCCCGCGTAGGTGGCGCAGTTTACGCCTATAGGCCCCGGCGTCGATTCGGCAACGGCTATCATGTCCGCGAGCTGCGCGCTTGTGAGCCACGGATACTTATTCGCCATCTCCGTTAAAAATGGAAGCGTGGCAAGCCCGCCGCCCACCGCGAAAAGGCCGGTCTTGAAAAATTCAAAGAAAAGGGTGAGATATATGTTCATTTTTTAACGCCTAACCCCTTTGACAGTATCCCCGCGAGCGCGGCCGCCACCACCACCCACACGGGCGAGAGCGACGTAAACGTGAGCACCAGAAGCGCCGCGAGCGCCAGGAGTATGCCCCACACATTTTTAATATTCTGCTTCGCGAGCTTTATAACGGCGTTCACGATAAGCGCCGCCACGGCCACGCGTATGCCCGCAAATGCGTGCGCCACCGCCTGAATTTCAAGAAAATTGCTTATGAGCGCCGCTATTATGAGTATTATTATAAGGCTCGGCGTCACAACGCCAAGCGTCGCCGCCGCCGCGCCCGCAACCTTGCCAAGCTTGGAGCCCACGAACGTTGCCGTATTCACCGCAATAACGCCCGGCGTACACTGGCCTATGGCAAAATAATCGGATAGCTCCTCATTATTCACCCAGCCGTGATTATCAACGCATTCCTTCTCAAGCATGGGCAGCATAGCATAGCCGCCGCCGAAGGTGAAAGCGCCTATTTTGAAAAACGATGCAAAAAGCTGCCAATATAGCTTTGCGCCCGCCGTTTTTTTCTCGCTCATATTCTGAATAATTCCCTTCCCGCCGCCATTGTGGCCTCAGCCACCGTTTCAAGCGGCACGCCCTTTATCTCCGCCAGCTTTTGCGCCGCGTACAATACATATTTCGGCTCATTGCGCTCGCCCCTAAAGGGTACGGGCGCGAGATACGGGCAATCCGTTTCTATTAGTATGCTCGCTAAATCCGTTTGTTCAGCCGCTTCAATGAGCTTTCTCGCATTTTTAAATGTCACCGAGCCGCCAAAGCCGAGCTTGAGTCCAAGCGAAACGCATTCCTTCGCCGTCTCCGCGCTGCCTGAAAAGCAGTGCATAACGCCTCTTATCGCGCCGTGCCTTTTATAATCCGCGCGCAGTATTTCCATGGCGTCCCCAAAAGCCTCGCGCACATGCAGTATCACCGGCTTATCAAGCTCGCGCGCAAGCTCAAGCTGCGCGCTGAACGCCTGCCGCTGCTCCTCGCGCGGTGAAAAATCGTAATGATAATCAAGCCCGATCTCGCCTATCGCAACCACCTTTTCGCGTTGAGCCGCATTCACAATGGCTTCGCGCGCAAGCGCCGGGTCGCGCGTCCACTCGTCAGCGGTGTGCGGGTGTATGCCCGCCGCGCCGTAAATATTGCCGTACTCGTATGTGAGCGCGAGCGTCTTTTCAAAATCGCCAAGCTCGCACGCCACGTCTATTGCAAGCTCAACTCCGTTTTCAAATAGGCTTGACGCCACCTCGCCGCGGTCAGCGTCGAAGCGGGCGTCGTTTATATGCGCGTGAGTGTCAAATAACATCATATCAGCTTTAAATCCATCAATATTTCATCGTAGTAAACGCCGTCTATCATTATCCTGTCCTTATGCCGGCCAATTTCAGCAAAGCCAAAGCGCTGGTATAGCTTCCTCGCGCGGGCGTTATCCGCGCGCACCTCAAGGCAGAGATTGCGTATAGTCCCCGCCTCGCGCGCAAAGCTTATCAGGTGATACATGCACGCCGTTCCCGCGCCCTGATGCCAATAGCTGCGCTTGACGCTTATGCCCACGGTGGCATTGTGCTTTATGCGCGCCTTGGCTTCGCACTGCACATGAAAGCATGCCATTATCTCGCCGTCCACCTCGCCTATGAACATGCCCGAATCGCTCTTTTGGCCTATCGCCTTTAGAAAGGCCCTCTCGCGCGCCACAGTCATGTCAACAAGACCGCCTGAACCTATCAAGAGGAAATCCGTTTCCCCGCCCACGGTTTTTAGGTATGCCATGAGCCGCACGGCGTCGTCCGGCGTCGCGCGGCGCATGAGCATCTGCATTCCGTTTTTCAGCTTGAAAGCCGCCATATCCTTGGCGGCGGACGCATTCTCCATTTGCTATCTTACCTTTAGCCCGCTTTCCATAGGCGCGAGCGTCGTGAGCGCGGAGAGGGTCTTATCGTCCGCCGTGCTCGCGCACAGTATCATGCCCTGACTCTCTATGCCGCAAAGCTTGCGCGGCTTAAGATTCGCAACCAGCACCACGGTCTTGCCAACGAGGTCGTCCGGATCGTACCAATCCTTTATGCCCGAAAGCACCGTGCGCTTTTCGCCGCCCACGTCGAGGCTCAATTTTAAAAGATGGTCGCTGCGCTTCACAGGCTCGCACGCCTCAATGAGCGCAAGACGCAGATCGAGCTTGGCAAAATCATCGTATTCTATCGCGGGAAGCTTCTCCTCAACGGCGGCCTCATTGGCGGTTTCTGCCTGTTTTTCGTCCTCCTGCGCCTTTGTGGGCATGAGCGCTTCAAGCTCCTCAAGCTCCTTTTTCACGTCAATGCGCGGGAAAAGCGCCTCGCCCTTTTCAACCTTTGTGCCCACGGGAAGCGTGCCGAAGGTGAGCGAAGCTATGCTCGTAAGCTCGCCCTCCTCTATGCCTAATTGCTTAAAAAGCTTGGGCGAGGTGCGCGTGAGGAAGGGCTTTATCAAAACGCCAACGAACCTAAGGCTCTCAGCGAGGTTATAAAGCACCGTGCCAAGGCGCGCTTTGTTGCTTTCGTCGCGCGCCAATACCCACGGCTGAGTCACGTCGATATATTTGTTGCACGCGCCGATGAGCTTCCATATCTCGGCCAAAGCCTCGGGTATCCTTAGCGCCTCCATGTTGCTATCAACAGCCGCGCGAAGATTTTTGGCTATGTCTAAAACAGCCCTGTCCTCCTCCGCTGCGGGCGCTGTGGGCGCTTGAACAACGCCGTCGAAATACTTCTCGCTCATGGCAACCGTGCGTGAAAGAAGGTTGCCAAGGTCGTTTGCGAGATCGTTATTTATGCGGCCTATGAGCGCCTCGTTGCTAAATACGCCGTCCGAGCCGAAAGGAACCTCGCGCAGCAGGAAATAGCGTATGGCGTCAACGCCGTAGCGCTCGACGAGCTTTACAGGATCAACCACGTTGCCCTTTGATTTGCTCATTTTGCCGCCGTCTAAAACCAGCCACCCGTGGCCGAAAACCTGCTTTGGAAGCGGCAGGCCGAGCGCCATGAGCATAATGGGCCATATAATCGTGTGGAAGCGCACTATCTCCTTGCCCACAAGATGAAGGTCGGCGGGCCAGTATTT
>CAZZNN010000175.1:0-4345 GCA_964655605.1 uncultured Oscillospiraceae bacterium | reverse complement strand
TTTGATAACCTTGATCTTTTCTGGGCCGACATCGGTAAGAATGGCGTCGAACTCAGTCTTTTCCTCGGCTGCCTCAGCGGCAACAGCGGGACCGGCGACTGCAACGGCGCTCGCCGCGGCGGATACGCCGAACTCCTCCTCAAGCGCCTTCACAAGGTCGGCCAGCTCGAGAACGGTCATAGCTTTGATATCAGCAATAAGCTGCTCTTTATTCATTGTTAGTTCCTCCTATAAGAATTTAAATTTTTTATGCCGGAATTACTCTGCGGGAGCGGCGGCAGGCGCTTCCTGAGGGGCGGCCTCGCCCATTTTCTTTGCGATCTGATCGAGCACGATAGCAAGACCGGATATAGGGGACATCATGCTGCCCAACATACGGGAAATAAGTACTTCGCGACTCGGAAGATCCGCAAGAGCGTCAACCTCCGCAGCCGTAAACACCTTACCGTCAACTATGCCGCCCTTGAAAGAGCACTTTTTATATTTCCTGATGGAGTCCTTGAGTATCTTCGCGGGAGCAACAGCATCTTCATAACCGAACGCGAACGCGCTGGGGCCCTTGAGATAATCGTTTATTACTTCGTCTATGCCGGCGTCCTTAGCGGCGCGCTCAACGAGCGAGTTTTTAAGAACGACATATTCGATATTGGCCTTGCGCATTTCACTGCGAAGCGCCGTCACTTCCTCAACGGTGAGGCCGCGATAATCGAACATTACTACCGACTGAGCCTTCGCTATTTTTTCCTTTATCTCTGCGACCTGCTTGGCCTTCATTTCGATATTGTTTACATTTGCCATTTTGTAGTTTCACCTCCTCAAATAAAAAATCTCATGCCATTGACATGAGACGGAGTTTTGAAAACTAAAGTTTTTAACTCGCCTCGGCAGGAAATTAAGCTTTACGCGCCTGCTGTCTTTGGCTTTTATTCACCGCTAGTTAGTATAGCAAAGCGGTGCGGGGTTGTCAATATATATTTTGGGTGCGCGGCGCGGGTGCGTATGCGGACGCGGGGTGGGTGCGCGGAGCGGCGGGAGCAAGCCCCCGCCCTACGGGGAGCGCGGGAACGGGCGTGCGGACGCGGGGTGGGTGCGCGACGCGGCGGGAGCAAGCCCCCGCCCTACGGGGGACGCGGGGGTATGCGTGCGGGCGCGGGCGCGTGGACGCAGGGGGCACCTCCCGTAGGGTATGGCAAAATCACAGATTTTGACATACCGCGGACACCGCAAACGTCACTCTCGGCCGCCGCCCGACCCCGCCATTGCGGCGTCCTACGCCGTTACAAGGCAGGAATAGAACACATAGCCTGTGTAGCCGTTGGCGGTGCAATAATACCAATTACCCATCACGGAAATAATATTCACCTCGGTATTTGGTTCGAGCACGGTTATCGCCGCGCTTGAGGAGGTAGCCTCAGAGCGCATGGTGGCGCGTATATCCGCGCGGACGCGAGTGCCTGTGAGCATGGTAACGTCCGTGCCGGTTGAAACGAGCGAGCCGCCGTAATTGAGCGTGGGGTAATTAACAACGGTTGAGCTTTTAACGTATTTGGTGCGCAAATAGCCCCAGGTTCCGTTATAATTGCCGTAATACCAGCCCTTTTGCGGGTTGGACTGCACAAATACCTCCGTGCCGCTCGCAATCTTTACAAGGCGCTTTGAATCGGTGTCCATCTTTTCATACACGTAGGTCTTATTGCTTGTCGTATAGGTCGTTGCCGATTTTACGGGGTCGTCCGGATACGCGAGAATATACTGCGTCTTAACATAGCCGAGCTTTTTATCCTCTGTGCGCACCTTGCACCAATCGCTGCCAAGCTGCAAAAGCATTACCTTGGCGCCTGAGTTTAATATCTCAACCGTGGTGTCCTTCGACGCGGAGAAGCCCGTGCGCAGCTCCACATTATTGTAGCGGATAACGCCCGGCACCTCGTCCGGCCACGCGCGGGTATCGGTGGGCTGAACGTAATCGGAATAGGAGGGCATCTGCGCCTTTATCGCAGCCACGAGCGCCGGGTCAGCCGCGCGATTTTTTATAACGTTGCAGGTGGTTCCCGGAGGGCAGTTATAATAGATGAACTGCGCTATGTGCGGCAGCGTTCTCACGCACCCGTGGCTCACATTTGAGCCAAGGTCGCGATAAGCGTTCTTGGACATGGAGGAAAGCTTGGTGCTGTTATACATTATTGAATGAATATATATGCCGCGCACCACCTGAGTCCAATACTGGGCATATTGGCCGTAGGCGACGAAATAGCCGAAGCGCTCCTTGAGATTGCCTATCTTATATGTGCCGTAATTGGTGGGATTTTCCTTGTTGCCGGTGGTGCAAAGACCCTGCACGGCTATCTGCCCGCCAAGATAATTATCGTAGACGGTGATTATTTGGTTGGTAATATCAATATCGATAACATATCTGGTTGGGTCGATATTGTCGTAATCCACCTTGCTGGTCCACCCGCTTATCACCGTGGCGCTCGCGCCGACGGCGGGCAGTATGGCGAACGCGAAGGCAAGCGCTAGCGCTAGCAGCATTTTACTTTTTTTGAGCATCAACATTACCTCCATTAGATTCAGCTTCTTTTAGGTTTGGTTTGCACAGGAAAAACGTTGCTATGAACCCAGCCACGGCAAGCGCGATATACAGCGCCTGCTTTAAAATATCGTCCACTACGCCGGGGAATATCAAAAGCGAGCTTCCAGCCAAAAAACCAAGCATCGCATAGTATGAATAACTGTGAAAGCGCTCAAATATCTTTTTAACGCCGAATACGAGCACTAGCGCCATAAGACCGAAACCAACGCCCATCATAAAGAGCATAGGTATATCGAAGCCCGTGAGCGCGGCGAGCGCGCTTTCAAAAAGGCCGAGATAAATCAGTATGAATGAAACGCTCACGCCCGGTATCACCGTGCCGATGGCGAGTATCGCGCCGGAGAGCGCCGCCGTTGCCGCGGTTAACTCAAGCTTATGCACGGACGGCATTTTTTCGCCTATATACCACAGCGCGATTATGAGCGCCGCGCCCACGAGAGTGCCAAAGAGATATTTCGGCTTGAAGCCGCCGCGCTCATTCGCCTCGCGTATAAGCGACGGCACGCCGCCCAGCACAAGCCCCATAATAGCGTACATCACAGCCATGGGAAACGCCGCCATAAGCCATTCGACTATGCTTGCGGTGCCTAAAACGCCCGCGACGCCGCCAATGCCTATGGGCAGAAGATAGAAAAAGCAGCTTTTCATGTTTTTAAAGCGGCAAAAGCTCGTTATCGCGGCGAGCATAGGCTCATAAAGCCCCACGGCCACCGCCAGAACGCTTCCGCTCGCGCCGGGCACTATGCCCACGAACCCCACGAGAAAGCCTTTTATCAGTCTTTCAAGCCAATTTTTAACGCTTGCGTTTTTATTCTCCTTTTCGGACGCGCCGCGCTTTGGCTCGCCTGAGTTTTTTTCCATTTGTCCCCCATGCCGGGCAATTCACTATATATGCCCGCTAAACTGCCTTTATTTTAACAGATATTGTATTGCTTTGCATTGCAATCGGGCAAAGTTCACATAAGCTTCAAGAGTTAGTGGTTTTTTGCATGCAATTTTTTTCATGCGAAAAGGCGGGAGCAAGCCCCCGCCTTTATTTCTTGTTTGAATATTTATGCTTTCACTATTCTTACATAGCTTTTCTTGCCCTTTTTGAGTACTATGCCGTTTTCAAGCTTGCTCGCGTCCAGCGCGGAGGCAACCGTTGCCACCTTTTCATCGTCCGCGAAGACCGCGCCGCTTTCCACCACGCGCCTCGCGTCGGACTTGGATTTGCATAGCTTGCCCATAACAAGAAGGTCAACCACCCTGAGCCCCGTCGCCTCAATATCGGCGTCCGTAAGCGATACGGTGGGCATGGTGCTAAGGTCGCCACCGCCGCCAAATAGCGCCTTTGCGGCCGCTTCGGCCTTATCGGCCTCCTCTTCGCCGTGAACCTGCTTGGTTAGCGTGTAGGCAAGCACTCGCTTGGCCTCGTTTAGCGCCGCGCCGCCTTCCTTTGTGAGCGCTTCAACCTCCTCCATTGGAATGAAGGTGAGCATGCACATGCATTTTTTCACGTCCACATCGTCTATATTGCGCCAGTACTGATAAAAATCGTATACGCTGGTTTTCTCCTTATCGAGCCAGAGCGCACCCTTTTCGGTCTTACCCATCTTCTTGCCCTCGCTTGTGGTAAGAAGCGCTGTGGTAAGCGCGTATGCGGGCTTTTGCTCCTTGCGCCTTATAAGATCCGCGCCGTTTAGGATATTGCTCCACTGGTCGTCCCCGCCCATTTGAAGCACGCAGTTGTAATTCTTGTTGAGCATGAGG
>CAZZNN010000174.1:0-4354 GCA_964655605.1 uncultured Oscillospiraceae bacterium | reverse complement strand
ATAGTCATATAGCCCACCGACCCCTCGCCCCAAAGCTTTGTAGCCATGAGCGTGGCGACGCTGGCGCAGCCTATGTGCATTATGTTGTTGCCTATAAGCAAGGTTGTGAGCGCTTTATCGAAATGGTCCAGAATATAGAGCACTCGTTTGGCGTTTTTATCGCCGTTATCGGCATTTGAGAGCATTCTTATGCGGTTGACCGACGCGAGCGCCGTTTCAGCTCCCGCGAAGTAGGCTCCGCCTATGATAAGAACCAAAATAACAAGTAAGTATCCTATTGGACTCCCATCGTCCATAATAAATGGTCCATCTCCTTTTCGGGTTCGTAGGTTTTCGTCTTCTTTTTACAGACGCTAATATTATAAGGTATCAGCGGCATAATTGCAAGTATACTAAATCCGTCATGCTTATATTATCACTCCATGCCGCCTCATGCCGCAAAATAGCGCAATCGCGCCGCGCCGCGCTTATTCGTCACGCTATGCGCACCAAAAGGAACAGTTTTCGCGCGGCTGCCGAGCTATCCTCATGGTGAGAGGCAGGTTTGTATGGCCGAGAACTTCACATATAAAATAGAAGACGTATCAAAGCGTCCATCTCCTTTCTCGCGTGCGCTCCGCAAGGTCAGGCTATTTGCCTTGCGCAACGCGCGCGGGTTTATTGAGCTTGCGCTCGCTTTTATTTTTTCTGTATCCGGAAACGACGAATACGACGTGTCCCCCCTTTCCTGCGCGGCCGTCGGCGCTTGCGCCATATACGGCTCGGCCCCCCTGTTCGCGTTTGCGGGCGCGGCGGCGGGCGCGCTCATTATGGGGAGATTCGCGGCGCTCTCGGCTCTGGCGCTGTATGTGGGCGTTAGCATGCTCATAACGCTCATAAAGGGCGAGCTTCGCCCGTCGGACAAGCTGCTGCTTTTGGTGGGCGTGCAAGTGGCGCTGCTGCCATTTTTCTTTTTCAAAAGCGTATTGAGCTGCGCGGCGGGGCTTGGCTCCACGCTTTTAAGCGCCGCGCTCGCGGCCGTACTCGCGCGCGGTGAGCACGCGTTTATCACGCTGCAAGCGGGACGGAAGCTAAATAAAGTGAATCTTGTATCGCTGACGGTATCGCTTGCGGCGCTTATATTAGCGCTCGCGGGCATACGCTTTTTCGTATCCCCCGCCGTTATACTCGCGCTCACGCTTTCGCTCGCGGCGGCGTCCGCCAGACGCTTGAGCGGAGTCGGCGCGGCGGCTCTATTCGCGCTGGCGTGCGCAATCAAGGGCGGCGACGCCGCGTATACGGCGCTTATAACCGCGTCGGCCGCGGCAGCCGCGGCGCTCGCTGGCGGCGGACGCTGGGCGGTGGCGGGCGGCACGGCGGTGGTGTGGGGCGCGCTGAGCTATATTTTCGCGCTGCCCTCTCAAGCGCTGCTCGAGGCGTCCGCCGCCATAATGCTCTTTGCGCTCATACCAAGGCGCTATATATTAAGATTAAAACGCGAGCATGAGGACACCAAGGCCAGCCGCGCGCAAGCCGCGCTCGATAAAACGCGCGCCCGGCTCACAACGGCCTCCGAGGTGGTGGACGAAATGTGCTCGCTTTTCCCCGCCGCGCATGATGAAATCCGCTGCGGCGAAACCCGCTGCGGCGCAACCCGCTGCGGCGAAACCCGCTGTGGCGAAACCCGCTGTGGCGAAACCCGCTGTGGCGGGGCTGTGTTCGCTCAGCAAACGCTCCTGGGCGTGAGCGCGCTGATGAAAAGCATGGCGCAGGACGCGCCCGCGCTCAAGCACCCCGCGTTCAGCTATCGCGTTGGCGCGTGCGCTAAAGCCAAGCACGGCAGCATAGAAACGGGCGATTCAGTTGGCATACGTGAAAGCGATGCGGGGCTGCTTTTGCTTTTGTCCGACGGCATGGGCACGGGCGCGGCCGCCCACAGGGAGAGCGCGCAGGCCGTGGCTATGCTGGGCGATCTTTTTAGCGTGGGCTTCGAGCTTACCGCCGCCGAGGCCTGCGTAAACCGGCTGCTCGTTTTAAAGAGCGAGCACGATATGTACGCTACGCTCGACGCGGCCTTTATCGACCTTAATTCAGGCACGGCGGAATTTATCAAGCACGGCGCGCCGCCAAGCTATATATTGCGCGACGGCAAGCTATACACAATCTATTCAGAAGCCCTGCCCATGGGCATTTTAAGCTCCGCCCCGCCGAGCGTGCACACATTAAGGCTTGAGCGCGGCGACAGCGTTATCATGACCACGGACGGCGTAACCGACGCTTTGGGCGATAGCCTTATCGCGAGCATAACCGAGCTTGTGAGCGCCTCAAACACCGCCGACGACGCGGCTGCGGCGCTGCTTAGCGCGGCGGCTGGCAAAAGCGAGGACGACGATATGACAGTTATTGTGCTAAGGCTTATATAACGTCGATTTAATATACGATATATCCTTGAATTTTAACAAAACTGTTCAATCAAATGTCACATTTGGATATACTTAACACGGGAAAAGAATGATATAATTACGTTGTAAGAACCGAAGGGACGGAAGTTGATGAAAGCCGCACTTAATATTATGGTCTGCGTAACAGGGCAGCGCTCGTGCGATAAGCTTATAGCCCACGGCGTAGAGCGAGCCGAGGCCGCAAAAGGCAGTGAGTTTAACATACATGTGGTACACTGTGTGGAGACCGGCCATAACTTCATGAATAATCCCGACGAGGGCGACGCTATAGAATATCTTTTCACCGCCGCGCAGGTGGCGGGCGGTCAGCTTTCGCTGCTCCGCGCGGACGACGTGGACGATGCGCTTGTGAATTACGCGCAGCAGCACGACGTCGCCCTTATCATAATGGGCGCGGCGGGCAGCAACAGGCAGGGCAAAAAGGGCGATCCGATAACCATAAGATTGCAAAGGCGGCTGCCTGAGATAGAGTTTGACGTAATAGCTACCGATAATGACGAAAATTGAATGGCAAAAGCAAGACCGCTTCCACAATGTTGGGTGACGTATAAAAATGCTTGAAGGCGGCTATGGTATCCAATTGCCAAACGGTAAGGACATCGCGCCGCATGAGCTATATGAATTAAGTCAATCTATCACACCAGATGCGATAAGCCGCCTTTTATAGGCGGCTTTCAATTTGCAGATCGCATTTAGTGCCGGTATCCTGCCTACTTTTTAGTTTTTGGCGTGAATATCACGGCGGCGAGATAGCCAAATACTATCGCCGCTGTTATACCGCCTGCGGCGGCGCTTACGCCGCCGGTGAACGCGCCCAATACCCCGCCCTCCGCCGCCGCTTCCATAGCGCCCTTGCCAAGCGAATAGCCAAAGCCCGTGAGCGGCACCGTAGCGCCGGCGCCTGCAAGCTCCACCAGCGGCTCGTATAGGCCGAGCGCCGTTAGAATAACGCCAAGCGTAACAAATATAACGAGCACGCGCGCGGGCGTTATATTCGTAAGGCTTATAAGCAGTTGACCCACCACGCAAATAGCGCCGCCAATCAAAAATGCGTACAGATATATCATAAGCTTTCCCTTTCAAAATAAATTCCGTGCGCGACGCCGGGGATAGTCTCGCCCTGCATAGATGCGGTGGGGCTTAAAAGCGCGCCTGTCGCCATGAAAAACGCATTTTTGAGCTTGCCCTCGCTCATTCGCGGCAATATGTGCGCCGTGAGCACCGCCGCTGAGCAGCCGCAGCCGCTTCCGCCGCAATTAACGTCCTGCGAGGACGAGAAAATAAGCTGCCCACAGTCTATATGGCGCTCCTTGGTCCTTATTCCGCTGTCGAGCATGAGCGAATTAAACATCTTTGAGCCAAAAGAGCCAAGGTCTCCGGTTATAACGGCGTCAATATCCTCTATCCCCCGCCCCGTCTCCGCCAAAAAAGCGTTTAGCGTGTCTGCCGCGGCAGGGGAAGATGTCAATATAGCGCTAAAATAATATGCAAGGTCCGGAATCCCTTGCAGATAAGCTGTTTTCGCTGAAGGCTAAGAGGCTTTTGCGTGAACCCCCAGTTATTTTAAAACGAATTCACAATTTCAGCAACAAATCAAGAGAAAAGCCCCTTCGTTTTGCGTAACGAAGAAGCTTTTTTGATCATGCGAGCTGCATTAAACCGCGCGCAGCAAAAACGCCATGTACAGCGGCAGAGTTAGTATCTGCGCGGAACGGCCGATATTATAGTCGCCAAGCTTGATGGCGCTATTGACATGGTATTTCTCCGGATGGTTCAAAATAGTTTTCGCGCTCTTGACATTCCCCGTGGCGGCTTTGACCTCCACAAGCGTGCACTCCCCCCGATAGCGGATAACAAAATCGACCTCCAGCCCGGATTCCTTGTGGAAATAATACAGCTTTCGCCCCATTTTA
>CAZZNN010000173.1:0-4363 GCA_964655605.1 uncultured Oscillospiraceae bacterium | reverse complement strand
TAGTAGCAGCCCATAACCATATCCTGAGTGGGGCAGACGACGGGCTTGCCGTCCTGCGGCTTTAGGATATTGTTCGATGCGAGCATGAGGAAGCGGGCTTCCGCCTGCGCCTCAACCGAAAGCGGCACGTGAACTGCCATCTGGTCGCCGTCGAAGTCGGCGTTGTAAGCGGTACACACCAGCGGGTGCAGCTTTAGCGCCCTGCCCTCAACGAGTATCGGCTCAAATGCCTGTATGCCGAGCCTATGCAGCGTAGGCGCGCGGTTTAAGAGCACCGGGTGATCCTTTATAACGCCCTCAAGCACGTCCCAAACCTCTGTGCGAACGCGCTCTACCATGCGCTTTGCGCTCTTTATGTTGTGCGCAAGCCCGTTTTCAACGAGCTTCTTCATCACGAAGGGCTTGAAAAGCTCGAGCGCCATTTCCTTGGGAAGGCCGCACTGATACATCTTTAATTCAGGACCGACCACTATAACCGAGCGGCCCGAATAGTCAACTCGCTTGCCCAAAAGGTTCTGACGGAATCTGCCCTGCTTGCCGCGAAGCATATCCGAGAGCGATTTTAGCGGACGGTTGCCGGGGCCCGTTACGGGGCGGCCGCGCCTGCCGTTATCAATGAGCGCGTCAACCGCTTCCTGAAGCATGCGCTTTTCGTTGCGCACTATAATATCGGGCGCACGCAGCTCAAGCAGCCTTTTAAGGCGGTTATTTCTGTTTATAACGCGGCGATAGAGGTCGTTTAGGTCGCTGGTGGCGAATCTGCCGCCGTCAAGCTGCACCATAGGGCGTATTTCGGGCGGTATCACAGGCACAACATCGAGTATTATCCACTCAGGCTTGTTGCCGCTCTTTAAGAACGCCTCAACCACTTCAAGACGCTTTATAGCGTTGGCACGCTTTTGGCCGGAGGAATTTTCTATCTCCTCACGAAGCTCAACATCGAGCGCGGGAAGGTCGAGCTTTAAGAGAAGCTCCTTTATCGCCTCCGCACCCATGCCCGCCTTAAAGGCTTTTGGGCCATATTCGGTCTGCGCGTCCCTATATTCCTTATCGGTCAATATCTGCTTATACTCAAGCGGAGTGTTGCCGGGATCTGTTACAACAAACGCCGCAAAATACAGCACTCGCTCAAGCGAACGCGGGGACATGTCAAGCAGCATTTTCATGCGGCAGGGTATGCCCTTGAAATACCATATATGCGATACCGGCGCGGCAAGCTCTATGTGACCCATGCGCTCGCGCCTCACCTTTGCGCGCGTTACCTCAACGCCGCACTTATCGCAAATAACGCCTTTATAGCGTATGCGCTTATATCTTCCGCAGTGGCACTCCCAGTCCTTCGTAGGCCCGAATATGCGCTCGCAGAACAATCCGTCGCGCTCAGGCTTGAGCGTGCGGTAGTTGATGGTCTCGGGCTTTTTCACCTCGCCGTGCGACCACTCGCGTATCTTATCGCTCGACGCGAGGCTAATCTGTATAGCATCGAAATTGGTCAATTCAAACAACTTGCGTATCTCCCTTCACTATCGCTGCTTAATTTTCGGGATCCTCAACGGTGAAGCCGTCAATATCGCCGCTGCCCGCGCTTTGAGCGCCATCATCGCCGAAATCGGAGAATTCGTCGAAGTCTGCGAACTCGCTCTCGCCGCTATGCTGCTGCTCCTGCGGCTGCATTGGCACATCTTCAAGACCGGCTATATTAACGTCAACCGGCGCCACATCGTCGTCGTCCACCATCTCGCCTATGAGTATCTCCTCCTTGGTATCCGAGAGCACCTTCACATCGAGCGCGAGGGACTGAAGCTCCTTTATGAGCACCTTGAAGCTCTCCGGCACGCCCGGCTCTGGCACGTTTTCGCCCTTGACTATGGCTTCATAGGTCTTTACGCGGCCAACAACATCGTCGCTCTTGACCGTGAGTATCTCCTGAAGCGTATTCGCCGCGCCATAGGCCTCAAGCGCCCAAACCTCCATCTCGCCGAAACGCTGACCGCCAAACTGCGCCTTGCCGCCAAGCGGCTGCTGCGTAACCAGCGAATATGGGCCTGTTGAACGCGCGTGTATCTTATCGTCCACCAAATGATGGAGCTTTAGATAATACATGTAGCCGACGGATACGCGGTTTTCAAACGGCTCGCCGCTTCTGCCGTCGTATAGGACGGTCTTGCCGTCCGCGTCCTTGCCTGCCGATACGAGCAAATCCTTTATATCCTGCTCGCTCGCGCCGTCAAAAACGGGCGTAGCTATATTCCAGCCGAGGCTCTTTGCAGCCATGCCTAAATGCAGCTCCAAAACCTGACCTATGTTCATACGCGAAGGCACGCCCAGCGGGTTTAGCACTATCTGAAGCGGTGTGCCGTCGGGCATGAAGGGCATATCCTCCTCGGGCAGTATCATTGAAATAACGCCCTTATTGCCGTGGCGACCCGCCATCTTATCACCGACGGACACCTTGCGCTTTTGCGCTATGTACACTCTAACGAGCCTGTTAACTCCCGGAGGCAGCTCGTCTTTATTCTCGCGGCAGAACACCTTAACGTCAACTATGACGCCGCCCTCGCCGTGCGGTACGCGCAATGAGGTATCCCTCACCTCGCGCGCCTTTTCGCCGAATATCGCGCGAAGCAGGCGCTCCTCGGCCGTAAGCTCGGTTTCGCCCTTGGGCGTTACCTTACCAACGAGTATGTCGCCCGCGCGCACCTCCGCGCCGATGCGGATGATGCCGCGCTCGTCGAGATCTGAAAGCGCGTCCTCACCGACGTTTGGTATATCGCGGGTTATTTCCTCAGCGCCGAGCTTAGTCTCGCGCGCCTCAGTCTCGTGTTCTTCTATATGTATGGAGGTGTAAACATCCTCCTTAACGAGCTTTTCGCTTATGAGAACCGCGTCCTCGTAGTTATAGCCCTCCCAAGGCATGAAGCCTATGAGTATGTTTCTGCCCAAGGCTATCTCGCCGTGGTCGGTTGACGCACCATCGGCCAGCACATCGCCCTTTTTCACCATGTCGCCCGCATTTACGCGCGGACGCTGATTTATGCATGTGCCCTGATTGGAGCGTTTGAACTTTATAAGCTTATATGAGGTGCGCTCGCCCGCCGCGTTTTCCACAACTATCTTGTCCGCGCCTACCGAGATAACCTTGCCGCTCTCCTTTGCAAGCACCAGCACGCCCGAATCGTAGGCGGCCTTAAACTCCATGCCCGTGCCGACTATGGGCGCTTCTGGCATGAGCAGCGGCACTGCCTGACGCTGCATGTTCGAGCCCATCAGCGCGCGGTTCGCGTCGTCGTTTTCAAGGAAGGGTATCATGGCCGTCGCAACCGAAACCAACTGCTTGGGCGATACGTCCATATAGTCCACTTCCAGATTTTTCACCTCGATTATCTGATCGAGGCGGCGAACAACGACCCTGTCCTTTTTGAACCAAGGATTGCCATTTTCAATCACTATAGGCTCATTGGCCTGAGCGACGGTGAAATCGTCCTCCTCGTCCGCCGTAAGATACACTATATCATCGAGTATCCTGCGGTTTTGCGCGTCCACCTTGCGATACGGAGCTTCAATGAAGCCGTATTTATTTATGCGCGCGTAGGTGGAAAGCGAGTTTATAAGGCCTATGTTGGGGCCTTCAGGCGTTTCTATGGGGCACATGCGGCCATAATGGGAATAGTGAACGTCACGCACCTCGAATGTGGCGCGCTCCCTGTTCAAGCCGCCGGGGCCAAGTGCGCTCAAGCGGCGCTTATTTGTGAGCTCTGCGAGCGGATTGGTCTGATCCATGAACTGTGAAAGCTGCGACGAACCGAAAAATTCCTTTATCGCCGCCGTCACCGGCCGGATATTTATAAGGTTCGCGGGCATTGCCGTGTCCATATCCTGCAAACTCATGCGTTCGCGCACGACGCGCTCAAGCCTCGTCATGCCCACCCGTATCTGATTTTGAAGCAGCTCGCCAACGCTTCTTATGCGGCGGTTGCCAAGATGGTCTATATCGTCCGTGCGGCCAATGCCGTGCTCAAGCCCGATTATATAGCTCACCGACGCCACTATATCGTCCGTTATTATGTGACGCGGAATTAAATCGTGCTGGTGCTCCCTTAGAAGCTGCTTCAGCCCGTCCTCATTAAGCTCCTTGCCGTCCTTCAAAAGCTGCATAAGCGTTGGGTAATGCACCTTTTCGTTAAGGCCGACCTCCTCAGGATCAAAATTGAGATACATTTTTGCATCTACGAAATGGTTGCCAACAACCTTGAGCCTTCTATCCTCAATTTGCAGCCACACGGCCTTTACGCCCGCGTTTTCTATTGAGCGCGCTTCCTCGCGCGATATTACGCTGCCCGCCGATACGAGTATCTCGCCGGTG
>CAZZNN010000172.1:0-4380 GCA_964655605.1 uncultured Oscillospiraceae bacterium | reverse complement strand
GACATACTCATAAACGGCGAGAAGATGCAATTTGATACGCCTTTCGACGCGCTTGCTGCGGGCATAGGCATGGTTCATCAGGAATTTTCACTGATCCCCGGCTTCACGGCCACCGAAAACATACTTCTCAATCGCGAGCCAAAGAAAACAAACGTGCTTTCACAGGTATTCGGCGATAGGCTGGATACGCTAAATTATAACGAAATGACCGGGCGCAGCGAGGGCGCCATAGAGAAAATGGGCGTTCATATAGACCGTAAATTGGTTATAAACGACATGCCCGTGGGCCATAAGCAATTTACCGAAATTGCGCGCGAGCTCTCAAAAGAGCAGCTAAAGCTCCTCATACTCGATGAGCCGA
This sequence comes from uncultured Oscillospiraceae bacterium, assembly GCA_964655605.1. Taxonomy (GTDB): domain Bacteria; phylum Bacillota; class Clostridia; order Christensenellales; family CAG-138; genus CAZUUR01. Next base: position 4,019 of record CAZZNN010000172.1, on the reverse strand, counting down.
CCGCCGTTCTTACCGAGCATGAGGCCGACGCGCTGCTCGATTCAATAAGAAACATGGCCGCGCAGGGCATATCGATAATCTTTATCACTCACCGCCTGCACGAAATTCTCACCGTGTGCGACAAGGTCGTGGTCATGCGCGACGGCTACATGGTGCAGGACGTGCCGGCCAAGAGCACGAACGTCTCTGAGGTCACCCGCTGGATGGTGGGGCGCAATGTTGACGCGGGCACGGCGAGCATCGCCAAGGACGACGATGCGAACGCCGAGATAATGATGAGCATAAAGCGCCTTTGGGTGGATATGCCCGGCGAAACCGTGCGCAACGTGTCGCTCGACGTGAGAAAGGGCGAGATCCTCGGCGTTGGCGGCCTTGCGGGGCAGGGCAAGCTCGGCATTCCCAACGGCGTTATGGGGCTTTACGAGGCGGGCGGCGAGGTTGAGTTCGACGGCAAAAAGATAGAGCTCAACAGCCCAAGGAAATGCCTCGATGCGCAGATCGCCTTCGTCAGCGAGGACAGGCGCGGCGTCGGCTTGCTGCTCGACGAAACGCTCGAGTGGAACATAGCCTTCCCTGCCATGCAGATACAGGATAAATTTCTCAAAACCTTGCTCGGCTTCATCAGATGGAGGGACGAGAAGGCTATCCGCAATGTGACGGAGAAATATATCGACGAGCTTGCCATAAAATGCACAAGCTCCAAGCAGAAGGCGAAGGAGCTGTCCGGCGGCAATCAGCAGAAGATATGCCTCGCAAAAGCATTCGCGCTGGAGCCAAAGTTTCTCTTTGTTTCAGAGCCTACGCGCGGCATAGACGTGGGCGCGAAGAGCCTTGTGCTCGAGGCGCTCAAAAAGCTCAACAGGGAAAAGGGGGTTACCATAGTTATGGTGTCCTCGGAGCTTGAGGAGCTCAGGCAGACTTGCGACAGGATAGCCATTGTCTCCGGCGGCAGCATAGCGGGCATACTCCCCGCCGCCAGCTCCTCCGAAGATTTCGGCATGCTAATGATAAGTCAGGTCAAGTAGGGGGACACCGCCGGTTTGCTTTAGACGTACCGCGTTACCGCCCGCCACCGCAACACACGCGCACTCCGTAGGGCGGGTTCCCTGAACCCGCCGCATACCCGCGCTGCACCCGTTTTGTACCGCCTCCACCCGGCGGCGGGAGCAAGCCCCCCTCGCGCAACCCTCACCCCCAAACGTTACCTTCCACAGGAAAGGAGAACTTTCGCATAGCAAAAGCTATGGAAAGGTGAAAAACAATGGAAAAATTAGTTAACGATAAGCTTGGCCTGTCCGGACGCGGCAAAATAGCGGAGTTCGTGCACAACTTCGGTCTGCCAAGGCTAATAATAGCGGCGTTTTTGCTGGTGCTCTTCATCGCCGCCCCGTTCGTGGGCGCGAACTTTGTGACCCAGCTCACAAACACCATAAACCGCTTTAGCTGGAACGCCATAATGGTGCTCGCCATGGTGCCTATGATCCATTCCGGCTGCGGCCTCAACTTCGGTCTGCCGCTTGGCATAATATCGGGGCTGTTGGGCGCAACAATATCCATACAGCTCGGCTTCACGGGCGTTCTGAGCTTCATAATGGCAGCCGTCATATCAACCCCCTTCGCGCTCATATTCGGCAAGGGCTACGGCGCGCTTCTCAACAAGATAAAGGGCGGCGAGATGATGATAGCCACGTATGTAGGCTTCTCAAGCGTTTCGTTCATGTGCATGATGTGGCTGCTGCTGCCCTTCACGAGTCCCACAATGGTTTGGGGCTTCTCCGGCTCCGGCCTCCGCACGACCATCTCGCTCGAGGGCTTTTTCGACAAGGTGCTCACCAACTTCCTCAAAATTGAGATAGGCGATCTATCTATCCCAACGGGCAGCCTGCTTCTCTTTGCGGTGCTGGCGCTGGCGATGTGGGCGTTTTTGCACACCAAGACCGGCACGGCCATGACGGCCGTTGGCTCAAACCCAACGTTTGCCAAGGCTTCGGGCATAAATGTTGACAAAATGAGAACGCTCAGCGTCATCATGTCGACCTGGCTCGCGGCGATAGGCATACTGGTTTACGAGCAGGGCTTCGGGTTCATTCAGCTTTACATGGCGCCCTTCTTCATGGCGCTGCCCGCGGTGAGCGCGATACTTATCGGCGGCGCGAGCGTGAATAAGGCAACTATAGGCAACGTCATCTTGGGCACGTTCCTGTTCCAGGGCATAGTCACGATGACGCCCACCGTAATGAACAATATGATCCGCATGGACATGAGCGAGGTTATCAGAATGATCGCCTCCAACGGCATGATACTCTATGCTGTGACCAGGAAAACGGAGGGTTCAAGATGAAGAATATAGGAACAAAGCTTCTTGACTTCATGAAAAACAACACGGTGCCAATGATGTTCGTTTTGATCTGCGCCGTGTGCATACCGGTTTCGGGCTTCTCGGTGGATTATCTTTTAGACGAGATAGTCACGAGAATGGGGCGCAACATATTCCTTATATTGAGCCTCTTGATCCCGATAGTGGCGGGCATGGGTCTTAACTTCGGCATGACCCTTGGCGCGATGGCGGGCGAGATAGCCCTCATATTCGTTGCCGACTGGCAGATTTGGGGCATACCGGGCGTTATACTGGCGATGATAATTTCAATACCGCTCTCCATCGGCCTTGGCATAATGTGCGGCTCCATACTCAACCGCGCCAAGGGTCGCGAGATGATAACGAGCTATATCATCAGCTATTTCATGAACGGCCTTTATCAGATCGTGGTGCTCTATATGATGGGCTCAATAATCCCAATAGCGCACTCTTCCATAAAGCTGCCGCGCGGCTACGGCATTAGAAACACGGTGAGTTTGCTCAACATGCGCCAGTGCATAGACAATCTCCTCGCGGTGAGGATAGGCGGCGTGAAGATACCGGTGCTCACATTTGTGATAATTGGCCTTTTGTGCCTGTTCATAATATGGTTCCGCAAGACCAAGCTCGGCCAGGACATGCGCGCGGTGGGTCAGGATATGGACGTTGCGCGCGACGCGGGCATAAAGGTTGACCGCACGAGGATAATATCCATAGTAATGTCAACCGTGTTCGCGGGCTTCGGCATGATTTTGTATCTTCAAAACATAGGCAATCTCTCCACCTACAGCGCGCACACGCAGATAGGCATGTTCTGCATAGCGGCGCTCTTGATTGGCGGCGCGAGCGTTGACAAGGCGAATATAGGAAATGTTTTCCTGGGCGTGATACTATTCCACCTCATGTTCATAGTGGCGCCGAGCGCGGGTGCGAAGCTCACCGGCGACTCCATGATAGGCGAATATTTCCGCGTGTTCGCGAGCTATGGCGTTATAACTGTGGCGCTTATAATGTATGAGACTAAGAAGCGCAAGGCGAAGAGTCAGCTCGGGCGAGACTTGGCTCAGGCGCAGCGCGCGATGGGAGGCACAAAATGACAGCGAAGAAAAAGCAGCTTCTCATGATAGGCGCAACCGTGCTCGTGCTGCTCGTGATAGCGGGCATAATGCTCATAATCGGGCGCGGGCACACCATCTATTTCGATAATAAGGAGTTCACCTACAATGGGGCCGCGTACTCCGCGCCCTATAAGGTGGAGGTGTATGTAAACGGCGAGCAGGCCGCCAAGCTCTATGACAAGGAGCGCGGCATGGCCAAGTGGATAGGGCAGAGCTTCAATATGAAGCTCGTCATAACAGACGCCAAGGGCGGCGCGGAACGCGAAATGGACGCCGCCTTCGAGCTCCCCTACGATATGGACGGCATAACCGTGAATCTCCCCGCGATAATAGCCGGCCTCCCCATAGAGGCGCACCTCGCGGAATTCGAGATAGTGGCCGTTGAAGAACCCGCAGACGACGCCCCCGTAGACGATTTGGGCGGCCTAGGCGTCGAAGACGTCCCCGTAGTGGAGGGATAAATCGCAAGCTAACCGTTCGCTTTGGGGGTGGCAAAATGATGTGCTAGACGCACATCTTGGGCAAAATGGGCGAAGCCCATTTTG
>CAZZNN010000171.1:0-4383 GCA_964655605.1 uncultured Oscillospiraceae bacterium | reverse complement strand
ATGATAAGCGACAGCACCATTAAGAGCCAAACCACCATAAAAGAGCTTGAGGCGCGCAGCAACGAGATATTGCAGATAGTTAAGGTTATAACCAATATATCCATGCAGACCAATATCCTCGCGCTAAACGCCACGATTGAGGCTGCCCGCGCGGGCGTCGCCGGGCGCGGCTTCACGGTGGTCGCCGCGGAGATACGCCGCCTCGCCGCGCAGACGCAGGAGGCCGTGGATAATATTACACTTATACTCGACGAGGTGGTAAATGATACCAACAAAGCAGTTTCCTTCATGAATGAAAATACAAAGCTTGTCGCCTCCGGGCTTGAGCTTATAAATGTTGCGGAGGCCTCATCAAAGCGCATAATGACAGCCGCCGAGGAAATGACCACGAAAATTCAGGAGGTGGACGGCGTAACGCAGGAGGTTGCCGAGTCGTCTGACAGAATAGTTGATATTGTGCACACGGTTAAGGATATAAGCGTAAAGAACCTTGAGGATATGAAGGGCGTCACAAGAGCCACCGCATCTGGTGTTGACGAGATGGAAAAGCTTCGCGCGATGGTTGAAAATCTCGGCGTGATGGCGGGCGAGCTAAACGAGGTAGTTCACGAGGGGTAAATAAGTAATTGCTGCAAAAGGAAAGCGGCCGCGTCAAGATGCGGCCGCTTCTTGTATATCAAAACCTCTCGCCGGGCGGGAGGTGCGTGAGAGATCAGTCAATCAAAGAACCTCATTTGAAATAATGAAATCATGATCTGTCAACAGTAAAAACATAGGAAAATCATTCAGTAAGTTTGAATGCAATATCTCCTGTGCTATAGCAAAACACCCCAATCGTTTTCAGCATAATATGCCTTCTAACTTTTGGGGTGCTGCTTAAATTTGGCTGTTTTTACCGTGCTAAAAAGTTACATTGCGTTCTTCGCCGCTATGGTTTTCTTCAACTGCTCGGTGAGCGCGGGTACTATCTTGAGCGCGTCGCCAACTATGCCGTAATCCGCAACGTCGAATATGGGGGCGGATTCGTCCTTGTTTATGGCAACGATAATATCGGAGCTTTCCATGCCTGCAAGATGCTGTATCGCGCCTGAAATGCCGCAAGCGATATAAAGCTTGGGACGCACGGTCTTGCCGGTTTGGCCAACCTGCCTGTCCTTGGGCACCCAGCCCGCGTCAACGCACGCGCGTGAGGAGCTTACGGTGCCGCCGAGCACTTGAGCAAGCGCCTCAAGCAGCTTGAAGTTATCCGCGCAGCCCATTCCGCGGCCGCCGGAAACAAGTATCTTAGCTTCTTGAATATCCACACGGTCGGCAATGGATTTCACTATCTCAAGCACCTCGGTGTTGATGTGATCCTTGCCTATTTCAACGTTGAAATTCTCAACCTTGGCTTGGCGGTTTTCGGGAGCTATGCGCTGCATAACGCCCGGACGCACGGTGGCCATCTGCGGCCTGTGCTCGGGGCAGATAATGGTAGCCATTATGTTGCCGCCGAAGGCGGGACGGGTCATGCGAAGATTCTTTGTCTCGGCGTCAACGGCAAGGCCTGTGCAGTCGGCCGTAAGGCCGGTGTGGCAGCGCGCGCTCACGCGGGGCGCGAGGTCACGGCCGATGGCGGTTGCACCATATATCATGATGTCGGGCTTTTTGGCCTTTATCACTTCTGTGAGCGCGTGAGCGTAGGGCTCGGTTCTATATACCTCAAGCTCCTTGTTATCAACTAGGATAACGTTGTCCGCGCCGAAACGCGCAAGATCCTTCGCCATATCGCCTATCTTGTAGCCAAGCGCCACGGCGGTGACCTCGGTGTTTAAATCCTTCGCCAGCTCGCGCGCCTTGCCGATAAGCTCAAGCGCCACGCCGGATATTACGTTATCCACCTGCTGCACGAATACATATACGCCTTTATATTCCTGTATGTTCATTCTTATGACCATTGCTTTCGTCTTGCGAAAGCTTCCTTTCTTTGGGAATTAAGGGTGGTTTTGCGAAGCAAAATCTTCGCCGCTCTCGGCGAAGAAAGCCTCAAAACCGGGTATGAAAGACGAAGTCTTTCATACTTCACACCGCCTTACTTATATGATGAATTTCTCGCGCAGCTTATCCACGATATAATCAACGGATTCCTGCACGTCGAGCTGCACCTTAACGCCTGCGGGCTTTAATTCCTTGGTGAAGGACTGCGCCACGCGGGTGCATGAGCCTTTAAGGCCGATGTTGCTCTGGTCAACTTCTATATCCTTGAGCATCCAGGTGGTAACCTCTTTTTCACGGTACGCATCGAAAATGCCCTTGGGAGTCATGTAACGCGGGGTGTTGAGCTCGGCGAGCGCGGTGATAAGGCAGGGAAGCTTGGCCTTTACCATGTGATGCCTATCCTCATACTGACGCTTTACTATTATGCTGTCGCCATCAACCTTTATATCCTCGGCATAGCTTATATTGGCAAGGCCAAGATGCTCCGCTATCTGCGGGCCGACCTGCGCGGTATCGCCGTCTATTGCCTGACGGCCGGTGATAATAAGGTCGTAGGGAAGCTGCTTTACGGCAGCCGCTATTGTGGTGGAGGTGGCCCAGGTGTCCGCTCCGCCAAAAGCGCGGTCGGTCACAAGATATGCCTCGTCTGCGCCCATTGCAAGCGCTTCGCGAAGTGCTGCGTCCGCCTGAGGCGGCCCCATGGAAACCACGCGCACTATTGCGCCGTGCTCGTCCTTTAGCCTCAGCGCGGCCTCGAGGCCCGCCTTGTCGTCAGGATTGATTATGCTGGGAACGCCCTCACGGATAAGCGTGCCGGTCTTGGGATCGAGCTTAACCTCATTGGTGTCGGGCACCTGCTTGATACATACGACTATGTTCATCATATCGCTTTCCTCCTTACTTGAGAAGTGAGCCGGAGATGACCATACGCTGCACCTCGCTGGTTCCTTCGTATATCTCGGTTATCTTCGCGTCGCGCATCATGCGCTCGACGGGGTAATCGCGCATATAGCCGTAACCGCCGTAGAGCTGCACGCACTTGGTGGTAACCTCCATTGCCGTTTGTGCGGCAAAGAGCTTCGCGGTGGCTGCGGGTACCGAGAAGGACTCCGCACCGTTCCTTGAAAGCGCGGCCTTGTCCTTGGCGAGCGCGGCCTTGTAAACCAGCAGGCGCGCGGCTTCCACCTTGGAGTATAGCTCGGCTATTACGAACTGGGTGTTCTGGAATTGTGCGAGCGAGCGGCCAAACTGCTTGCGCTCCTTAACATATTTTATGGTTTCGTCGAGCGCGCCCTGAGCTATGCCCAAAGCCTGCGACGCTATGCCTATGCGGCCGCCGTCGAGCGTTTTCATGGCTATCTTGAAGCCGCCGCCAACTTCGCCAAGCAGATTTTCCTTGGGAACCTTGCAGTTCTCAAATATCAGCTCAGCCGTGGCGCTGCCGCGTATACCCATCTTTTTCTCCTTGGTGCCAACGGAGAAGCCCTCAAAGTCTTTTTCAACTATGAAAGCAGTGATGCCCCTGTTGCCCTTGGATTTATCCGTCATGGCGAACACAACATAAATGTCCGCAGGACCGGCGTTGGTGATGAATATCTTGGAGCCGTTTAATATGTAATTATCGCCAACAAGCTCCGCCCTCGTCTGCTGACGGGAGGAATCTGTGCCCGCATTGGGCTCTGTAAGACCAAATGCGCCAAGCTTTTCGCCGCTGGCCAAAGGAGTGAGATATTTCGCCTTTTGCTCGTCCGTGCCGAACTTATAAATAGGATCGGCACAAAGCGATGTGTGCGCCGAAACTATAACGCCCGTTGTCGCGCAAACCTTTGAAAGCTCCTCAACACACATTATGTATGCCAGCGTGTCCGCACCCTGTCCGCCGTATTCCTTGGGGAAGGGGATGCCCAAGAGGCCGTATTTTTTAAGCTTCTCGAGCGTTACATACGGAAACTGTTCCGTTTCGTCGGTCTCCTGCGCAAGAGGCTTTACCTCTTTTTCCGCAAATTCGCGGAGCATAGTTTGCAGGAGCTGATGTTCCTTGCTAAGTTGAAAATCCATTTCTGCCTTCTGCCCTCCATTTTATTCCGCGGCAAAGCCGCATGTTCGTTTTGCCGCGGAACGTTTAACAGCGCAGACGTTAAACTCGCCCTTGCTTGTGCTCCGCGCCAAAGCGAATGAAAAGCGCTCGCGCGTATTTCATTCGTATATTGCTTGTACATTATACCTTCTTTTTTTTCGTTTGTCGACAGGTAACCCACCAAAATATTTTTTAGGACACACAATGTTAAAAACCCCGACTCTTGAAAAAATATGCGCCGTTAGCTATAATATTCCCATGTTGGGAAAAACCGAAAAAATGAAAGAAATTTACACATTATCCGGATTACTGCTTTGCATGTTCTTCGG
>CAZZNN010000170.1:0-4419 GCA_964655605.1 uncultured Oscillospiraceae bacterium | reverse complement strand
TACATGCCGCCGAAGCCGGATTATAAATCCCGGGGTTTATCGACAGTCTGAGCTTTCGCGAGCGAAAGCCTCCTTTTATCTGAGTTGAGGCTTTCCTCGCCTCTATCTTTCACGCTTCTCGTGATTTAACTTTATCTTGCCCTCTGTGCCCATCTCCGATGGGATATAGTATTTCCTGCCCTTCACGCTCGGCGGCATATATTCCTGCTTCACCACATGCCCCGGATAGTCGTGCGGATATTTATAGCCCGCGCCGTGCCCAAGCTCCCTCGCTCCCTTAAAGCTCGTATCCCTAAGATGAATTGGCACAGGCTCGTCCGGTATGGTTTTAGCGTCTTGCATAGCGCCCGTGATGGCGGTGACTATAGCGTTTGACTTGGGGCTTTCGCATATAAAAATTATTGCCTGGGAAATTGAAAGCCTCGCCTCAGGCATGCCTATGGTCTCAAGCGCCGTCGCCGCGGACACCGCCTGCACCATAGCCTGCGGATTCGCCATGCCCACGTCCTCCGAGGCGTGCGCTATGAGCCGCCTGACTATTATCCTCGGGTCGACGCCCGCGTATATGAGCCGCGCGAACCACGCGAGCGCCGCGTCGCTGTCGCCGCCGCGAAGGCTTTTGCAAAATGCCGAAAGCATATCGTAGTAAAGCTGCTCGTCGCACTTCATCACCTTTTGCTGCACGCTTTCGGCGGCTATAGAAGCGTCTATACGAATTTTGCCCTCCACAGGCTTTGTGGTCAAAACCGCAAGCTCTATGGCGTTTAGCGCGGTGCGCACGTCGCCGTTTGATATGGCGGCTATATGATCTAGAGCGTCCTCGTCAACTATGGCCTTGTAGCTGCCAAGGCCGCGCTCGCAATCCGTCAGCGCGTTTTGCATGGCTTTTTTAACGTCCTGAGTGGATAATGAGTAAAATTGGAAAAGGCGGCAGCGCGAAACCACCGCGCTCGTCATGCTGACCATGGGATTTTCGGTCGTTGAGCCGATAAAGCGTATAACGCCCGATTCGAGCGCGGGCAGTATGCTGTCGCTCTGAGTTTTGCTCCAGCGGTGGCACTCGTCCAGCAATAGATAGGTGGGCTTTGAATAGAGCGATAGATTGCCCTCGGCCTCGTCTATTATGGCGCGCACCTCCTTAACGCCCGCGGACACGGCGTTTAGCTGCCGAAACTCCGCGCCCGTCTGATGCGCTATTATGCTCGCAAGCGTGGTCTTGCCGCAGCCTGGAGGGCCAAAGAATATGCTTGAGGTCAGCGAGTCCATCTCTATGGCGCGCCTAAGCAGCCGGCCTTTGCCGACTATGTGCTCCTGACCTATAAATTCATCAAGCGTGCGCGGTCGCATTCTGTCCGCGAGCGGCGCACGTTTTTTTATATTTTGTGAAAACAGATCGTCCATACAGTGATTATACAAGAAATGGGCTTGAAAGTACATTGCGATTTTACTTTCTATTTTGTTATCGGCATGTTGACCGCAGTTTAATATTCGCGCCGGCCATGTTGAAAAAGTTGACGGCTAATGCTATGATATGCTTTGCTATGAGAAAGTTTGTTGATGTTTTGGATCCGTCGCTCCGTCAGGAGCGCGTTATATGGTATCTCGCGTGGCCAACGGTGCTTGAGCAGCTCCTCATCACCATGGTCAACTATGTAGATACCGCCATGGTCGGCTCGCTCGGCGCAAACGCCACCGCCGCCATAAGCCTCACCTCCGCTACGACATGGCTCATAAACGGCGTGTTCGCGGCCATAGGCGTGGGCTTCTCGGTTCCGGTCGGGCGCTATATAGGCATGCGCGATAATGAGAGCGCAAGGAAGGTTGTAAAGCAGGCGGCGCTTGCCATAGTGCTTTTCGGCCTTGCGTTCACAGGCATAATAGAGCTTGTCGCGCCCAATCTGCCCGCGTGGCTCAATGCGGACGAGGCCATTCGCGCCGACGCTGTGAGCTATTTGTCAATAATAGGCGCGGCGTATCTTTTCAGCATGTCAACGAGCCTTTGCTCGGCGGTGCTTCGCTGCGCGGGCGATACGCGCTCGCCGCTCTTTTTCAACACCGCCGCCAATGTGATAAACATGGTGCTCAATTTCTTCCTTATATATTCGCCGCGCGAGCTCAATGTGCTCGGGCTGCGCTTTAATATGTGGGGCGCAGGGCTTGGCGTATCGGGCGCGGCCATTGCAACGGCAATATCCATCATGTTCTCGGGAACCATGCTCTTTGTAACGCTCTATTTCCGCGATTCGCCCATAAGGCCGTCGCTCGCGGGCAAGCTTAGGCTTGATAAGGCTATCTGGAAGGATATGGTGAAGCTTGCGACGCCCGTTGCATTTGAGCGCGTGACGCTCTCCTCCGGCCAGATAGTTATGACGGCTATGGTAACCTCGCTTGGCACGGTGTCGCTCGCGGCAAATTATCTTGCCATACAGGCCGAGTCGCTCACATACATGCCCGCCTTCGGCATCTCCGCCGCCGCAACGACGCTCGTTGCGCAGGCGCTCGGCGCAAACAAGCCGGAGCTCGCGCGGAGCTTTGCCAAAAAGTGCTCCTTGATAGGGCTTATATTAATGACGAGCATGGGCTTTGTGCTCTACTTTGGCGCGCCTCTGCTAATAGGGATATTCACCTCGGAGGCGGCCGTTATAACGCTCGGCGCGGCCGTATTGCAAATAGAGGCGCTCGCCCAGCCCTGCTATGCCTTGGCGCAGGTGTGCTCCGGCGCGCTAAGGGGCGCGCGCGACACCCGCTGGCCGTTCTATGGCTGCCTTATAGGCATGTGGATAGTGAGAATCCCGCTCGCGTACGTGCTCACGCACGTTTTCGCCATCGGCCTCGCGGGCGTATGGATAGGCATGGCGTCCGACTTAACGGTGCGCGGCATAATCATGGCGATAAGGCTCAAAAAAAGCAGCGGAAAGTGGGGACAGGCGCAGGAGGAGGGCTGAAAGCGGCGGCTTCATTTTAGCCGATAAAATTGTTTGGGATAATCTAAACCAATATTGAGCAATAAAAAACGAGGGGCCGCAGCCTCTCGTTTGCTTGTTTTTGCTTTATTTTATGTTCAGATCGTCCATGCTAAGCTGTCTTGCAAAGCTCATGTCTAGCATGCGGGGCGACACCTGGTAGAACATGTTGCTCATGGGTATGCGGTCGTGCAGGTGCTTTGCGGCTTCGGCAAAGAGCGGCGCGGCGGAGATAATGTGTATCTTTTCGCACTTTAGCGCGGGCGGGCAATACACGGTATCGGTTGATACGAGCAGCTCTATGGGGCTGGCGTTTATCTTGTCGGCCGCCTTATCGCTCAATACAACGTGCGAGAGGAAAGCGAATATGCGCTTTGCACCCTTGTCCTTGAGTCCGTGCGCCACGTCCACGAGCGTGCCGCCAGAGATTGTGAAATCGTCCACAACTATGCAGTTTTTGCCCTTAACGTCGCCTATTATCTCAAGCACCTTTGCGTTTTCATCGTGACCGGAGCGCATTTTATCGCCTATGGCGACGGAGCAGCCAAGCTCGTCCGCCATTGCGCGCGCGCGTTTTGCGCTGCCCGCGTCGGGGGAGACGACCACGAGCTGATCGTCAACTATGCCCAAACGCCTTGCGTATTCGCAAAGCAGCGGCTGCGCGTAAAGATGGTCTACGGGCTTTGAGAAGAAGCCCTGCACCTGCGCCGCGTGAAGGTCCATTGTGAGCACGCGGTCCGCGCCCGCCATCTCTATGGCGTCTGCGCACACGCGGGCGCGTATGGATACGCGGGGCTCGTCCTTTTTATCGCCCTTTGCGTAGCTGAAGAAGGGGATTATCGCCGTGACGGAGTTGGCCGAGGCGCGCTTGAACGCGTCGAGGAAAAAAAGCAGCTCCATAAACTCATTATTGGGGTCAAGACCTATCGTCTGCACAAAATAAACATCCTTGTCACGGATGCTCTCGTTTATTCTCACGAAGGTATTGCCTTCCGAGAATTTTATTGTGGTGCAATCGCCCAAAGGACTGCCAAGGTATTCGCACATGCGGGTCGCGAAGCGTTTGCTAGCCGAGCCCGCGAATATTTTGATGGTTCCGTTTCCGCCAAGCATTTTTCTACACCCCCGTTAAATTCTATGTCGATTATAGCAGATAACTAACGCTTAATCAATGAGTTAGAGTCCTTAATTGAGCTTATATATTTAAAAGGATACAACCACACATGTATACCGGTCAATGCGTGACCGGTATACATGTGTGCTGAGAGAATGGCAGCATAGCTGCCATTCTCCGCTGCCGGCAGGGGCGGAGGGTTAATTGATGGGTTGACTTGCTCCGCTGTCGGCAGGGGCGGATATTATCCGCACGCGGCGATGGAAAATAGGCTTCCCCTTGAGGGGAAGCTCAGACTGTCGATAAACCCCGGGATTTATAATCCGGCTTCGGCGGCATGTA
>CAZZNN010000169.1:0-4432 GCA_964655605.1 uncultured Oscillospiraceae bacterium | reverse complement strand
CGCTCATAGTGGCGCTCTTTTTCGGACTTATTTTCGGCACCGTGGCCGCGCAGAAGGCGGGGCGCGCGGTGGACTATCTGTGCGTGCTGATAGCCATAATAGGCGTATCCATGCCGGACTTTATTATAGGCACGGTGACTCAGCTCGTATTCGCGATAAAGCTCAAGTGGTTTCCGGCGGGGCAGTGGAACACGCCCGCGAGCATGGTGCTGCCGGTTTTCGCGCTGAGCCTGTACACATTGGCTTTGATAACAAGACTTATGCGCTCAAGCATGCTTGAGGTCATAAATCAGGATTATATTCTCACCGCCCGCGCAAAGGGGCTTTCCCGCTTTCAGGTTATATGGCGGCACCAGATAAGAAACGCGATACTGCCCATCATCACCGTTATGGGGCCTATCACGGCGGCGGTGCTCACGGGCACGTTCGTGCTTGAGCGGATATTCGCCATACCCGGCATGGGCAAGTTCTACGTCAACTCCATAAACGACCTCGACTATACCATGGTTTTGGGCATGACGGCCTTCTATGGCATATTCCTCGTGCTCGCCAACCTCGTTGTGGATATACTCTACGGCATAGTCGATCCGCGCATAAAGCTCGCCACGAGCGGCCGCGGAAAATCCATGGACGAAGAGGAGTTCGACGAGGATTGACCCCGCGAATCACACCCACAGGCGGTCACGCCCGCAGGGGACGGCAATGCAACGCAGTACCGTCCCGCCCGCAGGCGACGCTGCGTTGCCAACGCAAAGCCCGACACCTCATCAGTCACCAAAGCCAACCGCCGGTTGCCATTGGTGCCAGCTTCCCCTCAAGGGGAAGCCTACCGCCGCAGGGGCCGCAGTGCCAAAAGCCTTCCCCTGGAGGGGAAGGTGTCCCCGCAGGGGACGGATGAGGTGGCCGCCCGCAGGCGGTCCCGCCCACAGGCGGTTACGCCCACAGGCGGTCACGCCCGCAGGCGGTCACGCCCACAGGCGGTCACGCCCGCAGGCGGTCCCGTCCGCAGGCGGTCACGCCCGCACCATCGCACCCCGCACCCCCTTTTTGAAAGGAACTATTGCTATGGAATCTATAAAATACACCTCGCTTCCCGCCGACGTCGATATTGAATTGACCGCCGAGCGGCTCACGAAGGCCAAAAAGGACAAGGCCGATCTCAACAAGGTCGTGCGTCCAAGCCTTACGTATTGGCAGGACGCGTGGATAAAACTGAGGAAAAACAAGATAGCGCTCGCGGGGCTTATCATACTTATCGCGTATGTGCTGCTGGCCGTTTTCGCGCCCATATTCTCGCAATACGATTATTCCTCGCAAAACGCGGCGCTGATGAATAAGGCGCCGTCGCTGGAGCACCTTTTCGGCACCGACCAGGCCGGGCGCGACCTTTGGGTGCGCAACTGGATGGGCGCGCGGGTGTCGCTGTTCATCGGCCTCGCGGTGGTTATGATAAACACCGCCATAGGCTGCGTGGTGGGCGGCATATCGGGCTATTTCGGCGGCAAGGTGGATATGGTGATAATGCGCATTATAGACGTTTTATACGGCATACCCACCATAATCCTCGCAATACTCCTTCGCGTTGTCATGGACAGCGGCATACTTCCGCTCATATTCGCGATGGTCGTGGTGGGCTGGATAGGCTCGGCGCGCCTCGTGCGCGGCCAGGTGCTGCAGCTCAAAAATCTTGAGTGCGTCATGGCGGCGCGCACGCTTGGCGCGAGCGACGCGAGGATAATCGTCCGTCACATGATACCAAATATAAGCGGCATACTCATCACCAACATGACAATGGCGATACCGCAGGCCATTTTCATGGAGGCGTTCCTCTCGTTCATAGGCATAGGCATAATGCCGCCGGACTGCTCGTGGGGCTCGCTTGCGCAGCAGGCGATACAGGTGTATAAGATATATCCGTATCAGCTTTTGATACCGGCGTTCTTTATCTGCACCACAATGCTATCGCTCAACATGCTCGGCGACGGCCTAAGAGACGCGCTCGACCCGAAGATGAGAGGAAAAATGTAAATACGCTAACCGCTGTGCGGTTAGCGCTTGCAAGAACGCTGTTCTTGGGATACGCAAACCTTTACGGCGGTTAGCGCTTGCAAGAACGCTGTTCTTGGGATACGCAAACCTTTGCGGCGGTTAGCGCTTGCAAGAACGCTGTTCTTGAGATACGCAAACCTTTACGGCGGTTAGCGCTTGCAAGAACGCTGTTCTTGGGATACGCAAACCTTTGCGGCGGTCAGCGCTTGGGAGAACGCGAAGCGTTCCGCAGGTTGGCTATATGCAGGGGCGGATATTATCCGCCCGTTCAAGAAACAAAGGAGACTCGCAATGGAATCATTACATAATGAACTTTTGTCAATAAACGACCTGTACGTATCCTTCAAAACCTACGGCGGACGCGTTCGCGCGGTGCGCGGCGTCACGTTCGATGTGAAGCAGGGCGAGTGCGTGGCGGTCGTGGGCGAATCGGGCTGCGGCAAAAGCGTCACGGCAAAGAGCATATTAAGGCTCATTCAAGCGCCAACGGGCAGCATAGACGGCGGCAGCATAGTGTTTGAAGGCGAGGACATCCTTTCCTACAGCGAAAAGACCATGCAGGCGCTTCGCGGCGATGCGATAAGCATGATATTCCAGGATCCCATGACGAGCCTTAACCCCACCATGACCATAGGCAAGCAGATAAGCGAGGTTTTGAGGAAGCATCAGCATATTTCAAAGGCCGAGGCCATGGAGCGCACGATAGAATATCTAAAGCTCGTGGGCATAGCCAATCCGCAAAAGCGGGTCAAGGAGTATCCGGACAGCCTGTCCGGCGGCATGAGGCAGAGGGTGGTCATCGCCATAGCCATGTGCTGCAATCCCCGCCTATTGATCGCCGACGAGCCGACCACCGCGCTCGACGTGACAATACAAGCGCAGATACTCGAGCTTATGAAGGATTTGCAGGATAAATTCAACACCTCCATAATCCTAATCACGCATGATTTGGGCGTTGTGGCGAATATGGCGAGCCGGGTGCTCGTGTTTTACGCGGGTAAGATAGTCGAAAAGGGCACCGTTGACGAGATCTTCTATAAGCCGTGCCACCCATATACATGGGGGCTTTTAAAGAGCATGCCGCGCGTAAACAGCACCGCGCGCGAGCCGCTCATATCGATAGACGGCGTCCCGCCAGACCTTTTCGCGCCGCCCAAGGGCTGCGCGTTCGCCGCAAGGTGCGAGCACGCGCTTGGTATCTGCCTTGAGGCGCAGCCGCCCATGATAGATGTGAGCGGAGCGGACGGAAGCGTTGCGGGCTGCCAGGGCCATTGCGCCGCGTGCTGGCTCAATAGGCGCGATATGCCAAGCGAGCTAAAGCCCGCATGGATGTCAAACGAACACGTTACGCAGGACGATTTAAGGTAGTTTTTTCACATTGTGTCGTGCCTCCCATATAACCCAAAAGCGCCCCGAACGGGGGCGCTTTTGGGTTTGGTGGCGGTTGGGGAGGCGATTTTTCACCGTTGCGGCAGTGCGAACGGGGCGGCGGGGTCAGGGGACCCCGCCCTACTTTGCGTTGGCTATGAAACGGCTAATCGCGAAGCGATCAGCCGCAGACTGTCGATAAATCCCGGGATTTATAATCCGGCTTCGGCGGCTTCGCCGGCGGAACGGATAAAAACCGTTAGGTTTTCGTACTTTACAGGTTTTGCCGCCCGGCGAAGCGGAGCGTAGTAGGCAAAACCTGCAACCTCGAAAAAGTCCGAACAGGACTTTTTTGACAAGCCGCGGCTAATCGCGAAGCGATCAGGTAACGGCTAATCGCGAAGCGATTAGGTAACGGCTAATCGCGAAGCGATTAGGTAACGGCTAATCGCTCCGCGATTAGCCGATGTGTAGGGCGGGGGCTTGCTCCCGCCGCGGGGGAGCACTGACGCAACGCGTGGCGTGCTCCGGTACGTCTAAAGCAAACCGAAGATTTGTGATGTTGCCGTCCCCTACGGGAGGTGCGGACATACGTTTCGCCTTACGCGCCGCGCTTCGTTTCAAGCGGAACCACGGCAAGCGTCTTTCCAAGCGCCGCTAGAACCTTTAGCACGGTGTCAAGCTGCGGGCTTGTGGCGCCCCGCTCCATTCTCGCAATAACGGGCTGCTTTACGCCGCTCAACTCCTCAAGCTTCTTCTGGCTTATGCTTTTTTCGTTTCTGGCCTTTATAAGCTCGCCCATTATCGCCACCCTAAGGTCGCTTTCGGCTATCTCCTCCGGAGTGAATAGCTCATTGCGCAGCTCCTCCCAACTCGTGCCGATGGGGGAATTATTTGTTATGTCGCTCATTGCTCGCGCTCCTTTCCATCATGTCGGCAAGCTCGCGCTTTGCCTTTAATATCTCCTACTATAATGAATTTACGCTCACTTCGAGTAAGGAACGGATTTCGGAAT
>CAZZNN010000168.1:0-4443 GCA_964655605.1 uncultured Oscillospiraceae bacterium | reverse complement strand
GGCGGTTCTGTTGGCTTTTGTGATAGTTTCGTATTTTACGAGCCGCGTCACGCGCCCCATAACCAATATGAACAATATCGTCATGAAATTTTCGCGCGGCGATTTCGATGCGCGCGTCCCCGTAAAAAGCTCTGACGAGGTTGGGCAGCTTGCGCAAAGCTTCAACCTTATGGCGAACGAGCTAAATTCGCTTGAGCAGTCAAGGCGTAGCTTTGTGGCAAACGTATCCCATGAGCTTCGTTCGCCGCTCACATCGATGCGCGGCTTTCTTGAGGCTATGCGGGATGGTACCGTGCCAAAAGAGGAGTTTGGCGTTTATCTTGATATAGTTACCAATGAGGCCACCAGAATGGCGGGCATGATAAACGACCTCTTGGATCTTGCGCGCATAGAATCCGGTCAGCAGCAGCTAAACATCGAGAGCATAGACATAAACGAGCTCATAGTAAGAACGCTGCTGACGTTTGAACAGCGCATAAACGAGAAAAATATAGAGGTCGAGATAGATTTCGATAAGGACAAAGCCTTTGTGGACGCGGATTCCGCGCAGATTGCACATGTTGTGAGAAATCTTGTGGATAACGCCATTAAATTCATGCAGCGCCCTGATGGCAAGCTTTTTGTCACCACGCGCACATTGAAGCATGATGTGGCGATAACCATCAGGGATAATGGCGTAGGCATAGCGCCGGAGGATATACCGCACGTGTTCGATAGGTTCTATAAGGGCGAAAAGGCGCATACGCCGTCGGGCACAGCGTCAAGCGGACTCGGCCTTTCAATAGTTAAAAGGATAATCGAGCAGCATGATGGCGATATAACCGTCAAAACACCCAAAAACGGCGGCACTGAATTTACATTCAGATTAAGACGCTCGCTTGAAGCGTCAAAAATAATCAGAAGCAATACATAACGGAGGCAATAATGGAGCAGGGCTTTTACCAGGAACACACCAATCAAAAAAAACGAGGCATAGGCGGCTATGTTGCAACGGCTATAATTTTCACGATAGTCGGCGCGTTACTCGCGTCGCTCATGCTGCCGCAGCTATATCCGGTCGCCAGCGGCGAAGCGCTTAACCCGCTTGAACAGCCCGCTGTTCCGCAGGTGAGCGCAGCGCCAAAGCCAACCGCTCAGCTAACGGAGCCTACGGCTGCGCCTTCGGCGTCTGCCGCGCCTACCGCCGCGCCTGAGCCCACCCCTGTGCCAACGCCGCGTCAAATGCCCGAGTTCGACGGGCAGATACCAACTATCCCCAATGTCAACAATCCAATTCCTGAAATCGTTGAGCAGGTGAGCGGCGGTGTTGTGGGCATATTGAATTATGCGTATTCAGAGGAGTTCGCGCGCGATTACACAAGCTCATCCGGCTCCGGCTTCGTTATTTCTACGGAGGGATATATAGTCACCAACGCACATGTTGTTGAGGGCGCAAAAAAAGTGGGCGTATTATTTGCCGATGGCGATGAAGCGCAGGCGGAGGTAATAGGCCTTGATAAATCCACTGATATAGCAGTGCTAAAGGTTGAAAAGGCCGATCTCATGGCGCTAACCATAGGCAATTCGGATTCGGTGCGCGTAGGCGAGTTTACAATAGCCATAGGCGACCCAACCGGCCGTGAGCTTGCGGGCACAACGACCTTTGGCATTATCAGCGCCACCAAGCGCAACGTCAATATAGACGGTCGAACCAACGACTATATCCAGACCGACGCGGCCGTTAATCCCGGCAATTCCGGCGGCCCGCTCATAAATATGGAGGGTATGGTGATAGGCGTTACCAGCGCCAAAACAGTTACCGCCAGCTATGATGAGGAGGGCAATCCCATATATGCCGAGGGCCTTGGCTTTGCGCTGCCTATAAACGAGGCAATGAAGATAGCCGCTGAACTTATAACCGACGGCGCGATTAAGCGTCCGGGCATAGGTATAAGCGTTATCACAATAGATGAGCTTGCGTCGCTTCAATATGGAATACCGGAAGGCGTGCTCGTATATAGCGTCACAAAGGACGGCCCCGGCCATAAGGGCGGGCTTGTAATAGGCGATGTGGTAACCAAGTGCAACGGTGAGGCAACACCTGATAAGGAAAGCTTCATCAGCCTGATTAAAGGCTTGAGCGTGGGGGACAGCATAGAGCTCAGTATAGTTCGCGGTGAGGAAACGCTTGAGCTTACGCTTGTTATTGGGGATTTAAATGAGATAGGCAACGAGCTTGTGGGTGGATACGCCCAGCTTGTTCCGGTGGATTAAATCAGCGTATTGCGGGCATACTAGCCTTACATGAGAGGTGATATTATGCCTGCTTCAAAAGCAAATTTGGCAATAAAAATGGCAGGAACGCTTTTTGTGTTCCTGCTTGGTATTTTTATCGGCACAACGGCGCCAAAACAAGCGCCGATAGCGCAGCAGCCGTTCGCAGAAAAAGAGACTGTGGAGAGCGTGCCCCAAAATACCCCTGCTTCAAGCGACGATAGCCCCCTGCTTGTAACTGCGAGCGAAAGAACCTGTTGGGTGGATAGATACACCGTCTGCGGTCATGAGTATATATCAGGCCGCGATGAGGATGTGAGCGAGCTTTCACGCGACAGGCTGATGGCGCTGTATCCGGAGGTGTTCGCTTTGGACGCGGCAACGGGGGAGAGCGTTATGCTGGAGCGCGACGTAGAGGGCTTTTGCGCGCACCATGTCATGCTGAAGCTTTCCGACGGCAAGCTGTGCGTATATGATTTAGATGAAGATACGCATGAGCTAAGAGAGCTTGCGGGCGTAGCCGTGGACGTGGCGGCGCTTCCGTATCAGGCGCTCACGGAACTGGCCGAGGGCGTGCTTTTTGACGATATGGCTCAGGTTGACGCCTATCTTGAGAGCGTGGACAGCTAACCTTTTTGCTGTATCTGAGCGCAGCCGCTAAAGCGTGCGAAGGCTTCTATGCGCGCGCCTAGGCTGCGCTTGCTGTATCGCGCGCCGTCCTCCGGCCAGAAGTTGTTTACCGTCAGCACGCTTTTGCTGACGGCCATATCTATGCGCCCAATAAATTTATTACCTTGAATAACAGGCAGAGTGTACGCGCCGTAAAGCCGCTTCACGGCTGGCGTATAGATTTCCCAGCGGTAGGTAAAGTCAAATAACGTTTCTATAAGCTTCCTATCCCAGAGCATACAGTCAAGCGGAGCGAGAAATTCTGTGCGCGCGGGCGCTTTTTCAGGCATGTCAGTAAACAGGTGCTCATCGCTTGACAGGCAGTATAGCGGATGTTTTATCCCTTCAACTGTAACGGGAATGATAGCGCCTTCCTCCTCAAGCTCCATAAAAACCTGCGCGCGTGCTTTAGCGTTTAGCTCGTCTATACTGAGCCACGCGTCGGAAGGCCGGTTCCACAAAAGCCCTATCGCGCCTATGCGCCTTAGCATACGCCATTTAAAGTATTCCATGTCGCTTTTTATGGGCGACGGAGCGTTTATTACTTCGCTTGGGAATGTGTCTGCGGCAAGCGAATAGTATTTCTGCGTGCCGCGCTTGTGGTGAACGGCTAAAATACCTCTAAAATAAAGACTCTCAAGCGCAGCGCGGCTCAATGTGGTCGCGCTCCAGTACCAATCCACCTTTTGTCTGTATTCTGCAAAATCGTGTGAGCAAAGCGCGCCGCGCTCATGTATCGCGGCGATTATATTCGCTTCCACAGCGTCAACTTGCGGTTTGCTGCGAAAGTGGGAAGCTTTTTCGCGTATGCGGTCAAAGTATTTCCAATCCTCTATGGGAATAATGCAGAGGTTTTTATCAAAATAATCAAAGAGCGCGCGGTCTGAGTACAGAAGCTCGTCCAAAAATTCTTTTTTATAGCCGGCCACACGCGATTGCAGCACGAGATCCGCGTTGCGCGAGCATATATCCACCGGGTCAAACTGTATGCAACCGCATTGCCTGATATACTCAAGCGCGCCCCGCTTGCCCGCATATTTGCGCTTACCAATAAGCCCGTGCTTGCTAAGAAGAAACATTCTTGCCCGCTCTTTGGTGATAATCATTTGCTTCACCCTCCTCACAACTCATGTTAGCAGTATACCATCTCCACTTGTATGAATAAACAGTTTTTGATTGACTGATGAGCAACTTGACATTATAATAATTAAGGTGCGCGGCTGTGGTGGAACGGCATACACAACAGACTTAAAATCTGTCGGCGAAAGCTTGCGAGTTCAAATCTCGCCATCCGCACCAAAGATAGGTTTGCTTTGCTTTGGTGTTTTGAGCAAGATATATCGTCGCCAGCGTACAGTTCTTGGGGCGACGAGAAGATTGACAAGCCGATGTGGTGGCATTATCGGTGATGGAAGCGACAAGGACTGCCCGTATTATGGGTTATAGGAGGTAGAGAAGTGAAGAAGTACATTGACGCGGATAAACTGCTAGAGGAATTGTCGGTGCAAGACTACGATTCTT
>CAZZNN010000167.1:1197-4489 GCA_964655605.1 uncultured Oscillospiraceae bacterium | reverse complement strand
CCACCATGCCCAGCGAAAGCACAACATTGCTGGTTACAGCAAGGATAACAAAGGTTGAAATCATAGTAAGCGCGATAAGCGTTACACCAAAGCCCGATGAATACATAACGCCCCTAAACGTCCGTTTATGTACATAAAAAATCAAAAGCCCTATCGCAAATGCGAGCGCAAGCGCGATCACCATATCCACGAGCGTTACCGAGGTAATGTTTTCGAGGAAATCTGAGTTAAAAATGTCTCCAAAGTTCATAAATTTTCTCCTTTATCAATAATTGTTTATCCGTAAATTCTGCAAGCAGCATATTTTGAAAACGCCGTCGCATTGCGTTCACCAAGCTGCACGGCCATTTTAACTATATCCGGCAGATATTCATCGTACTTGATCTCAAGAATAATTTCGCCGCTTGCGCTGACGGTGGATATATCCTTAAAAAAGTCCGTGCATTTTATGCCGGTGCGAATATCCCTGTCTATAGTGACGCGAACGTTGCCCGCCGCAAAGGTATACGGCTCGCGAATGTAATCGACTATGACCTTTGGCCGCAAGAGCTCGCTTTCGAGCTTTGAATAAAGCTCCAGCACGAGATCGCGCCCGTCAAGGCGCATCCATGCGGCGTCGCCCGCGATCATCTT
The DNA here is from genome assembly GCA_964655605.1 of uncultured Oscillospiraceae bacterium. GTDB lineage: Bacteria > Bacillota > Clostridia > Christensenellales > CAG-138 > CAZUUR01. The sequence goes on along the minus strand of CAZZNN010000167.1, from coordinate 3,856 downwards.
TTCCGCTTCCTCCGGCGTGATGCGCGCCTGCCTTTTCATTGAAAGCCCTGCGCGCTTGCTCTTTTTTTCAAGCATCACGACGTCCCTCTCGCCGTTATATGTGCGGAGCCTGAATTTTTCACGGTCGTTCACGCCGTCTATCTTTTCGTTGAGCGCCTTATCGAAATAATTATCAAAATACAGGCTGCGTATCCTATACTCGCCGGTCGCGCCCGCATGAACGTCGCGCTGCATTATGGCGCCAAGACGCATTTTGAGCGCATAATAATCCGCCATGCTCAACAGGTGCTTATATTCATGCCTGTATTGAGCCATTTAAACCACCTCGCTTTCTTTTCGGCATGATAATGCGCATTGCTTGAAGAAATATTGAAAAACAAATTTTCAATGTACGTTCAAGCTGATATAGTATAATAAAAAGAAAAAGCTATGGAGAATGAGCATGAGGCTGCTTATTGTTGAAGATGAAAAGGGGCTTGCGGACGGGCTCAAGGCACTGCTTGAAAAGCAGGGCTACTGCGCGGACGCCGTTTATGACGGGCAAAGCGGCCTTGATTACGCTCAAAGCGGCATATACGACGCGGTGCTGCTGGACATAATGCTGCCAAAGCTCAACGGGCTCGACGTTTTAAGGCGTTTGCGCGAGGATAAATACGCCGTTCCAGTGCTTTTGCTCACGGCAAAATCCGAGGTGGACGATAAAATAAAGGGGCTTGACTGCGGCGCCGACGATTATATCACAAAGCCCTTTGACGCGGGCGAATTTCTCGCGAGGGTACGCGCGCTCACGAGGCGGCGCAGCGAATACGTTGAAAAAGACCTTGTGTTTGGGGATATACGGCTTTCTATGCGCACGCAGGAGCTATGCCGCGAAACCGCCGGAATTAAGCTTGGGCGCAAGGAATACGACCTTATGGAATGCCTTTTGATAAATCAAAATCAAATAGTAACAAAGGATATACTCTGCGAAAAGGTTTGGGGACCGGACGATTCTACCGAATACAACAGCGTTGAGGTATACGTTTCATTTCTTCGCAAAAAGCTCGCGCATCTGCGCTCAAGCGTGCAGATAAAGGCGACGCGCGGCATTGGATATTCACTTGAGGTAAATAGAAATGATTAAAAAGCTGCGGCGCAAATTCGTTTTGACTACAATGGGGATACTTTTTTTCGTTTTCGCGGCGATAATCGCGGCACTCAATATATCCTTTGCGCGCATAGGGCAAAGGCAGACTCAGCCATTTTTAAACATGCTCGCTCAGGGCGACGGCACGCTCACGCCCAGTCAGACCCCGCCAAACGGCGAGATGCCGCGCGAGATATTCGGCTTTCGCGGCGGCGATTCGCCATCGGCGATGCTCAATCCCATATACGCTGTGAAATTGGATATATCTGGCGAAATAATTGAAATATCGCCTTTGAGCGACAGCGCCTCGTCAAGCGAAGCGGACATATCGGGCATAATAAAGAAAATCGCCGCCTCGCGCGCGCCGCAGGGCAGCATAGGCACATTCCGCTATTCATGCGCAAAGAAAAGCTACGGCGAGCTGATAATAGTTATGGATGCGGCTGACAGCGCGGAGACGGCTTCCTCAACGCGCCTATTCTGGGCGTCGCTCGCGGTGGGGCTGATAGGACTTGCGGCGCTTTTCCCCGTGAGCCTATATCTTTCGCGATTTGTTACAAAGCCTGCCGAGGACGCTTTCAACAAGCAGAAGCAATTTATTTCCGACGCGAGCCATGAGCTGAAAACTCCGCTTTCCATAATATCTGTCAATGCGGACGTGCTTTCAGGCGAAATAGGCGAAAATAAATATATGGATTACATACGCTCGCAGGCGCGCCGCATGGATAAGCTGATAAAAAGCTTGCTTGAGCTTGCGCGCATGGACGATGCGGAGCACACGCTGATAAAAGCGCGCTTCGACCTATCCGAAGCGCTTTATCAGACGCTTTTGCCATTTGAAAGCACTGCGTTTGAGCACAAAATCGAGTATTCCTACGATATATCTGAAAACTGCATATATAACGGCGAAAGCGAGAGCATAAAGCAGGTGGCCGCAATACTTTTGGATAACGCCTTTAAGCACACGCCTAACGGCGGCAGCATATCAATCTCGCTCGCTCAAAAGCAGGATAAGCCCGTTTTGACTGTGCTTAACACGGGCGAGGGTATACCCGAAGCGGAGCTTGAGCATATATTCGAGCGCTTTTACCGCTGCGACAAGTCGCGCGCCGACTCTATGGGAAGCTACGGGCTGGGGCTTTCCATAGCAAAAGGCATAGTCGCCGCGCACGGAGGCCAGATCTCCTGCCAAAGCGTATACGGCGAATGGGTAAAATTTACAGTGTTGCTCTAATTTTCTTGCTATAAAAAAAATTTGCATGTATAATGAATATATTATTTTCTTTGGCAGGTGCAGATGGAAGCAGACAGGACAACGGCTCTTTTTGGCCAATATAAGGCAAATCTCGATAAATGTGCGCTGTGGGAGGACAAAATATTTGCCTCGGCGGACAGGAACGAGCTTATTTCCGTTCTTAGGCAGCGTTCGCGGGTACTGCGCGACGTGTTTGCGCAGAATAACGCCATCATAGCCGAAATGACGACGCTGCTCGATTCCCCGTCAGAGGAGACCGCCGCCGCTTTTTCTGATTG
>CAZZNN010000167.1:0-1187 GCA_964655605.1 uncultured Oscillospiraceae bacterium | reverse complement strand
ATACAGGACATGGGCGTTGACCGATACGACGACGCCGCGCTTTTATACATTCTTTTAAACAAGCTTATCCCCTATTATGAAGCAAGGAACGACCGCGATAAGTGCATATTGCTCTACAACCGCCGTGCGTGGGAAGCCACGGCCATGCTTCGCATGGGCGGCAGCGAGAAGGATTTCCCGGCCGTTGAAAGATATGAGGACATTTTACGCTATACAGATGAATACGGCGAAATTCAAGACCCTGATGTGCGCGCGAAATTCATCATCGCGTATTACAACATAATAGTCGTAATGCCCACGATAGGCATTATAAGCGTTGAGGAATCATACGAATACTATACCAAGATGCTCGCGTTCTGGGTGAGCGAGCCGGTCCAGCGGCTCGATGGCGGCAGCCCAAAAATACGCGGTCTTGTAAGCCGCATACGCACAGGTTGGCTGGCTGTTGAAAATCAAATAGAAAAAGAGAGCGACGAAATGAAGCGCCGCTTCTCGGAAATAGCCGTCCGCGCATATCAGGACGACGCGGAGCTTGCCACAGAAGAAGGCCGCGCTATAAACGCGGATATATTTCTCGCGTACACTCACGCGCGCTTCATAAAAAAAGAGCTTACGAGGCTGGAAGCTATAGACACCGTGCTTTCCTACTATCGCGAGCGCAAACGCGCGATAGACGAAAGCCGCGCGACGCATGAATTTGAGATAGACGACGAATACTATCTCAACACTCGCATACCGGACGCGCTGCTCTTTCAATGGCTCAATACGGACGAGCTGCCGGAGGAATTATGCAAAAAATATCGCCGCGAGCTGATAGAAGAAAAGATGGCGTACCTCGCAACGATACCTTCAAACGTCTACTCGCCGTTTATCAATGAATCCTTCGCCAACTGGGGCTTTGGTTCATTTAGATATTTGAGCACGCGGCAAGAAAAGGAGGAGTATCTTTTTAAGCTCGTCGTTCAAAGACAGATAGTTACATACATGCACTCGCTTATGGTGCAGCGGCTTTCAGACCGCATACAGGAAGCCGTGTGGCGCACTCACCCAGAATATTTTATTAACGTGCTCGGATACACGGATTTGCAGTCCGTGCTTGAGCATCGCGACGAGATAGCCAGCTTTATACATTTAAGCTCCGTATTCCACGATATAGGCAAGAACCATATCGCCGGGGTTATCAACAT
>CAZZNN010000166.1:0-4495 GCA_964655605.1 uncultured Oscillospiraceae bacterium | reverse complement strand
TCATTTTCATACTTGTTTTTATATTAAGAATGGGGGAATGCATACGCATACATGCGTATATATATATAGTAACGCAATACGGCGCGGCTTTCAAGGATAAGTTTTTAGGGGAGGGGGGGAGATGTGAACGAGCCGGCCTAGCTTTCTCGTGAGCATGGTTCAAGAGGGCATAGCCTGTCAGGCGGTCCGGGCGCTCAGTTTTTTCCCGCCCTTATGCTAACGAGCCGCAGCAGATCGTCTGCGTCGCGCTCGTCAAAATCAAAAAGAAGCCAGCGCTGACCCATGCCCTCCGCCTTTTTTCGCGGCTCCGCCGCGTAGTCGCCGGGAAATATTTTCGCACAGGTTGATTTTCGCTAATATCATATCATTTTTTGGGGAAGATGGAGCTGTTGTTTTTGGGGAGCGGAAGCAGCAAACGCCTCTTATCCACTCATGAGTAAACGCTTTATCAAACAAGCTGTCAAAGTACGGCCTGCCCTGCGAGCTGTGTCCCCCATGCATATAGCTCGCTGGATATATGGTCAATCCAAGCGGCTGAACTGCTAACATTACTAATGTCGGTACATCTTTCATACAGGTTCTGCATATCTTTATGACTGAATATTTTCCCCTGCGCCGAAAGTTGTCTTATGACCATCAGAATATTTTCTAGCTGAGCTATTGTCATGGGTACTATTTTTTGTGGTTCACCGTCATACTCATATTTTACCGATATATAAAATGTGTTGACCGTGTCAACATGTAATGATGGGGCGACAAATAAACAGTAGTTTTGTTTATCTGCATTCGCCGCCTCAAATTGCCGCAAATGTCTCATTACGGGTTGTCCCTCGTTATACCATTGATCTCGGCTTGTCAGCATTGTTACTTCGCAAATTGCGCCAAAAGCACGATAGTAGCACTCAATATCCGGCACGCCATTTGGAGCCGTGTAAATTGGCTCATTATCATCTCCAACGGGCGAATTCGGCTTGATCAGAACAGCGTCATTTATTATGTTCAGCGCAACATTGGCCCACTTTTCAAGTTCGATAGAAAACTTCTTATTTAGGCTCGCCCTGTTTCTTCTTCTGATGTCTTCTAATGCCGCTATTGCCTCGTTGATCTTTGCAGCGTCTGTATGATAGGCTTGTTTGATTGCGAGATTTTGAAGCTTAGTCCTGTAAAGCCTAAGTTCCTCAATTTGCTGTTTTATATCGGCTTTAGTTGCACAAACCTTGGCCGATGTATAATTTATACCCAATTTCTTCTCGAGCTCATTTATTTCATTGAACGTATTGGCCGCAATTTCGCTTAGCTTTTCGATCGTCTCAAAAGGCAGCTCGTATGTGCCATACGTGCCCATATAGGCACGCCATTTCTCCTTCGAGAAAGTCACAGCCTTTCCTGAATCAGCTTCAAGAATTGAGTTGATTTCTGTTGACCTGCGCGGTTCCAAATCAATATATGTGTTTGAATATTTACCGCGAATATAAATATATCTTGTTAATCTAAGATACCTAATCATATTATCCGTATATTCTTTCACATTCTTTTCGGGGTTCTGAAAATCAGAAAGGTATTCATTGATGAAATTCTTCACAAATTCAGCTCTGTCTGCATCATCGGTAGCTTCAAGTTTTTTTCTAAAGCTCAAAACTTTCTCAGCGACAGCTTCTACTAACATATATGATTTCATGGACAATGTAAAAATTCCAAACTCTATGCTCGAGATCCCTTTCTCTTTCATCGCCCTTTCACAACACTTTCTATTGACCGCTTTGATCAATCTTAATGTGTTGATAAATGGCTTGGTGTTCCAATTTTGAAATCTCAGCTCGTACGGATTAGGATATTGGAATTTTAGTAGTGCGTCTAGCATAAAATCTGCAAAAGCAATTTCACCATTAGCAAGTTTAAAGCCCACGTCTGTAACTGAAATCTTTTTGTCGTTGCCAACGATGTAAACAAGCCCTAATTTTGTCAGTGGCGCCATAGACTGTCTCCCGCGCATAGGCGGGTCGTTGTATGCTTTGGCATCAAATATTTTTCTTGCCTGTTCATAAGTCATAGCGATAGACTTATCCTTGAGAATTTGAGCTTGTTTATCTGACAATTTGTTGAAAGATTGCGTATTATCGGGGTCATTTAAATATTGCCTGTTTTTTATAAGCAAAACCTGGAATTTTTCTTGGTTTGCTTTATCCCAAACCTCACCGTTCAATTCCATTGCGGTTTTTAGAAAGCCAATTATTCTCTCCGCTTCCCTTACTGTTGTACTCATACTCCAAAGCATATCCATACCGCACCTCTAATAGTTAGTAATTAAAACCTCTTCGCTTTTTGCTTCTCGATTTTTTGTATGGTAATTTGAATTAGAATAGTTATAATCCAAATTATGTATTACATATTTTTTTTCATTCAGCCACTCAATCAATATAGGGTTTTCTTTGCCTTTACTCCGCAAAACATTGGAAAGGGCAAACCGAATATTTCTTTCGCTTAGTTCATCCAAAAATCGTAATAAATCTTTTTCGGTATCTTCGTTCCAACCACCCTGCTCATTATAAGTTGCGCATGTGATGAGGTACGGCGGGTCAGCATATACAAAGTCGTTTTTCGTCAGCTGCTCAACGTTAAAGCTTCTGAAATCCTCACATGTAAAAACGCAATCCTGAGCCTTAATTCCATCAATAAACGCGGACAATTTTGAAGCCATTTTATCGTTAAAATCCCGTTTCCCGACCGGAAGATTGAATTCCCCGTTACGGTTAAACCTTATCTGATTGTTAAAGGCGTATACGATTAACACATATAGCACAACATAGTAATAATAATCTTCTCGCGTTTTGGTATTAAAATCAGCTCTTAGCCTCAAAAATTTATTCCTGTTATAATCAGCTAAGCCCTTGCTGCTTTCACAGCGGTAATAATCATATCCGTTTTTACTTACAAACGACAGTTCGTATTTGTCAATGATTTGATATATCCATTCAAACGTTGCTTCTTTATCTAAGTTTTTCAATGTGCTATAAAGATAGCGCAGATGCTCATTTATATCGTTATAGATAACCTTCTCTGCTTCAACGTTAATTCCAACATTACAGCCGCCGCAAAACAAGTCCACAAACGTATCTATTTGTTTAGGAAACAACGGCAACATTTGCGGGAGCAATTTAAACTTTCCACCAGTATAATTAAGCGGCGACTGGATCATAAAATCATTCCTCGCTGAAGCACGTGCAAAGAAAGAGCCTTTCGGCATTATCTGAAATATCCGATTTTCCGGCTGTAAAAGCCTTATAGCTTTCCGAAAAGATCTTAACCGTTCCTTTTTCGCTTAATATACGCATAATGTCATCATCGGAAATTTTAGCGTTTGAACGGCCGTTGCCCTTTTCGGACATATTATTATAGGAAAGCAATATGTATTTTGCTTTAATGTTTCCAACAAGGTCTTCAAATGCTTTCGTAGCGGCCCGAGTACAATACTTGCTTTTCAGTTTGCTGCGGTTCATTTTTTTCGCCACGCCAAATACTTCCGGCTTTTCCCAACGTGCAACATTTTCAAGCAGGTGATATGCATCGCAGTATTGTCGAGAGTTATATGGCGGATCTATATACACCAAATCAGCGGCAATTTCTTTTACCAATTCATTCGAGTCCATATTGTAGCAGCGATTTAAAGGATTATTATCAACATGCGCGAACGGAACATATAATTCCATAGTCGAATCAAATTCCGCCCCCTTCCTGTATGCATCATAATGCCCGCAAGTTTTGGCAATTTTGTCCATAGCATATAATAACGATGTAATCAAAATTGCCCTTTCACGGCTATTTATTTCTTCAGAATTGAATTTGTCTTCTATATCCTGGCGAATATAGCCAATTCTGGAGCAGTCATTTCGGCTAAAATATGTATCTGAAAAGTTTTCTGTCATATAATTATCAGATAGCTTGGAATATGCATTATACTCAACAATGCAGTTAATTATTTTTTTCTGGTCATAGGCTTGTGCCGCAAACCAAGCATAATTACAAATATAATTGCTATACATCAAATCATTTGTGATGATAGTTTTATCAGTAAACGCAGAAGAAACTGCGCCCGTACCGGCAAATATATCAGCCAATACATCAAAATTGAGATGTTCCTCATTAACTACACGAATAATAAAAGGAAGCAGCCGATATTTGTTTCCCAAATACCTTCTGTTGTTTATCATAGAGGTCTTGTATTCACTTGTAACAGCTTTTGTCGCCATTACTATTCCTCCAATTTGGTTTACGGCTTATCCTTCAACAATCCTAGCAACATTATATTCTAACTCCCAACCAAAGACAATCTAATTTTGCGCGCCAGTACGCCGCGCAGCCTCATAAAACGCAATGCCCACAGCCGCCTGTTTTCATTGGCTTTTGCGGCTAGGAGCAGGCGCGCACACGCCTTATCTGGCTGCAATAAGCCGCACCGGCTCAAGCACGGCGGGGATAAGCCGCACGTCAGGAAGAA
>CAZZNN010000165.1:0-4518 GCA_964655605.1 uncultured Oscillospiraceae bacterium | reverse complement strand
CAATGGTGAGCACGCCCTGCCCGCCTACGCCGGTGAGATATACGTTGAGTTCCATTATTTGTCCTCCTTATTCAGCTCCAGGGCATTGAACGAGCAGAGATTTTTGCATATTCCGCAGCCATTGCAAAGCTTTGCGTCCACCTTAACGACGCCCTCCGCGAACACGAGCGCGGGGCAGCCGCTCTTTAGTATGCAAGCCTTGCAGCGCACGCATTTTTCCTGATCGACGCGCATTTGGCCGTATTTCACGCCACGTCTGGCCGCCTGTATGGCGCACTCGCGGCGCGCGAGCACCACCTTAACGCCGTCTTTTTTGATAAGCTCGGTTAAAACAGCAACGAATTTTTCAGTATCGTAAGGATCGACTATGGCGAAGTTTTCTTCCTTTACGCCGAGCGCGGGAATTATCTTCGCTATGTCTACGCGAGTAAAGCTCTCCTCGCGCTGAAATTCTTTTTGCGTGTTCGCATTCACCTGCATACCGGTCATGGCAGTCCAGCCGTTATCCATTATTATCTCGGTAACGTTTGAATTGGTCTGTACCGCGTTTATGAGCGCGGGAACGCCCGCGTGCAGGAATGTGGAATCGCCTATTGTGGATATTACAGGCGTTTTGAGGCCGGAATATTTGAAGCCCTGCGCCATAGCGAGGCTCGCGCCCATCGAAACCTCCGTCCAAAGCGTATTGAACGGCGGACTCATGCCCAATATGGTGCAGCCTATATCGCCAGTGACCATAACATCTTCTTTTTTATAGCCAAGAAGCTTTACGGCCTCATTTATGCTCATGAAGGTGCCGCGATGCGGGCAGCCCGCGCAAACGCCTATCGGGCGGGCGGTGCACATGCTCTGAGCCCCGCTTGAAAGCTCAAGCGCTTCGGGCATTGGCTTATCAAGGAGCTTTAGCACTGCCTTGGCGACGGTTAGCGCGTCAAAGCTGCCTATGCGCGAGAGCGTGCCGTCTTCCTTGCCGACTATTTTTATCTGCTTTTTGAGCTTGTACGCCTCAAGATAGACGCCGCGCTCTATATATGCCTCATTTTCCTCAATAACGGCTATCGCGTCGCAGGCGGAAATGAGCTTTTTGATCTTTTCACTTGGGAGCGGAAGCGGAGTTGAGATATTCAGCACGGAAATATCGCCCACGTCATAATACTGCTTGACAAGCTCTACGCCCTCATGAATATAGCGCGCCATAACGCCGCCCGCTATAATGCCAAGCTTGGCGTTTGGAGCGAGAGCGAGCTTATTTATATTCTCAGCTTCAATAAGCTCGCCGGCCTTTAAAAGACGCGAAATAAGGTCGCTATGCTGATCCATGCATATCTTTGCGCCGGCCTTTGTGAATTTGGTTATATCCTTTGTGAGCACGGGGGGCCTTGCTTCCACGGGCCGCATATCCGGCAAATCGAGCGCCGCGTGGGAAAGCGCCACATTAGTTACCGAGCGTAAAAGCACTGGCGTGCCGGTTTTTTCGCTAAGGTCGAAAGCGAATTTGGTGAGCGTATAGGATTCCTCAACGCTGCCAAGATCTATAATAGGAAGGTCGCTCATGAGCGCGAAGCCGCGAATATCCTGCTCTGGCATGCCGGCGCTGACGCCCGGGTCGTCGCACACATATATGACCAGCGCACCTGTGCAGCCGGAATACGCAATGCTTATAAGCGAATCATAGGCCACGTTCAAGCCGGACATTTTCATTGAGCAAAAAGCTCTCTGCCCCGCCCATGACGCCGCCGCCGCTATTTCAAGGGCGACCTTTTCATTTGTGCTCCACTGAACCGTGAGTCCATCAAGCTCGTCGCGCTTGCCCCAAAGGCTGCCTATGGCTTCGCTCGACGGCGTTCCCGGATAACCCGTGAGCACGCGCGCGCCCGCGTTCACCGCCGCAAGGGCAACGGCTTCATTGCCGCTTATGCTTCGTAACATTTTGTATACCTCCAAATATAATATGCCATTTGAATTATAACATAGCGCGGGCTGCTTTTGGAACAGCCCGCGCTATGTATAGATAATATAAAATCTAGTCCTCAACCTCCAGCTTGCAGCCAAGCGCCGCAGCCAACGCCTCCTCGGATACCGGCGGCGGCATTTCAACGCTCACTCCACCGTCAAAACCGGCGGCTTTGACGCAATCGACGAGGTTTTGCTTGGTTTTGGGATTTGCAAAAGCGGTAACGTGCAGCGGCTTTGCGGCATAGATCCTAAATACGCCCTCCACTATGGCGACGCCCGCGTTTGTGCGCAGCATTGCGGCGGCGGCGACGTCCTTTTGCATGAGCAGCTTATGAGTTTTCTGCCAAAGCTCGGCGGCTGTGGCCGGGGCGGGCGCAACGGCGGGCGTGGAAGGCGGCGGCGTGCCTGGGGACGGGCGGCCGCTTAGAGCCGCCCCTACGGGCGCGGGCGCGTCGTCCATATCAAAGGGCGGAGCGTCGGGCGCGGGCACGCTTGACGGGGCCGCGGCGGACTGGCAGACTGTGGGTGGAGCGGCGAGTGTGACGCCATTTTTGAGCTTATTTTCAAGCTGCTCTATGCGAGCTGTGAGCGAATCTATGCTCTGCGCGCCGGCTTCGGGTTTTGCAGCGCGGATAAGCGCCGATTCGAGCGCTATTCTCGGCTGCGGCATACGACGCATATCGCCCTGCGTCTTTAGGAAGATATCCTCGGCGCGGCGAAGCTGAGTTTCGCCTATTTTTTCGGCCTGCGAAATATAGCGGCGCATAGTGTCGTCCGTGCAGTCAAGCACGCTCCTGGCGTCGCTGCCGCACAGCTTTGTGACGAGAAGCGCGCGGATATGGCGGGTCAATTCCTGCAAGAACACATAAAGGTCGCGCCCATCGAGCACAACCTTTTCGGTGAGCCCGATAAGCGTTTTCGCGTCGCCCGCGCCTATCGCGTCCGCAACCAAGAACAGGAACGACCTATCCATGCTGCCTAGTATGGCGTACACATCGTCCACGCCAACTCGCGTTTCGCTCATTGAAACGCACTGATCGGCAAGGGAAAGCGCATCGCGCATGCTGCCCTCGGCGGCGCGGGCTATGGCGTCAAGCGCCTCCTCATCGAAGGCGACGCCCGTGTCCGCGAGCACATTTTTGAGATGACCCACTATTTCCAAAATGCTAAGCCTATGGAAATCAAAACGCTGACAGCGCGAGATTATGGTGGCGGGCAGCTTCTGCGGCTCTGTGGTGGCCAGAATGAACATCACATGCTCCGGCGGCTCCTCAAGCGTTTTTAAAAGCGCGGTGAACGCGCCGCCCGTCAGCGCGTGGGCTTCGTCTATAATATAAACCTTGCGTCTTAGCTTTAACGGAGTGAAGCGCGCGCGCTCAATCAGCGAGCGCATATCGTCAACACCGGTGTTGGAGGCGGCGTCTATTTCGATTATATCCACATTCTCGCCCGATGTGGTTTTGCAGCCCTCGCACTCGCCGCAGGGCTCGCCGTCAAGCTGGTCAAGGCAGTTGACCGCGCGGGCGAGTATCCTCGCGGTGCTCGTCTTGCCCGTGCCGCGCATACCGGTAAAAAGATAAGCGTGCGCGGTGGAGTGCGTGCGCACCTGATTCTTCAGCACGTTTACTATGTGCTCCTGACCTATCAGCTCGTCAAAGCGGCTCGACCTATATTTTCTATATAACGCCAAATGCGACATCTAATGTATTCCTTCCGTATGTTGTTTTAATTATTCTATCATTTTGCTCACAGCATTGCCATAGTGAATAAATTAGTGTATAATTTAAAAATCCGTAAATCGGTGTGTTTGATTTAACAATATAGAAGGAGGAGCAAAAGTATGGAACGCAAGAAAATCGTACTCAGCGGAATACAGCCATCGGGCTCGCCCACGCTTGGAAATTATGTAGGAGCGGTTCGCAACTGGGCGCTTCTCCAAAAAGACGATACATTCTGCTATTACTGCGTGGCGAATTTGCACGCGGCCACAGTGAGGCAGGACCCCGACGATCTTCGCCGCCGCGCCGTAGAGACAGTTGCGCTTATTATCGCCTGCGGTGTTGACCCGCAAAAATCGGTCGTATTCGTGCAATCGCACGTTAAGGAGCACGCGGAGCTCAACTGGGCGCTCGCCTGCTCAACCTATATGGGCGAGCTCAACCGCATGACGCAATTTAAGGATAAGAGTCAAAAGCACAGCGATAATATCAACGCAGGGCTATACACCTATCCTGTGCTCATGGCGGCCGACATACTGCTTTATCAAAGCAATCTTGTGCCCGTTGGCGAGGATCAGCGCCAACACATAGAGATAACGCGCGATATAGCCATACGCTTCAACAATGCGCACGGCGATATATTCACCATACCCGAGGGCTACACGCCCAAAATAGGCGCGCGCATAATGAGCTTGCAGGAGCCCACGCAAAAGATGAGCAAGTCCGACCCCAACCCCAACGGCTATGTTGCCATTATGGACGATAAGGACGTTATACTCAAAAAGTTCAAGCGTGCCGTCACCGACAGCGACGGCATTATCGCGTTCGACCCTGAAAACAAGCC
>CAZZNN010000164.1:0-4537 GCA_964655605.1 uncultured Oscillospiraceae bacterium | reverse complement strand
ACAGCTTGAGAGTCTGGCTCTCGCAGGTGCCGTAGGCCGCCTGGTCGCCCGTGAGGGAGCCCATCCAGCCCAGCTTGATGACGTCTGCCGACGCGCCGCCGCCGGCGCAGCCCGCTGTGAGCGCAAGGCTCAGCGTGAGAAGCGCAACGCACGCAACAGCAATGAGGGATTTAATCTTTTTCATTTGCGATTCCTCCTGTTTATTATAACTATCGCCGCAACACCCTGTGGAGCGGCGCAGTCATCAAAAATTGTGTGCGGGTATACACTGGCCCGCGTACTTATTCCGCAGCGTGCGGAAAATGGAAAATTGGACTTTGTTCTGTACGCCAAATGACAAAAATATTTTCTTTTAATTCATATTTGGGATTATATCATCGTTTTTCGCGCACGTCAACGCAACATCAGCAAAATAGATTTAGCCTACAACAAAATTGTTTTGCCTCGCCGCGTCCCAACTTGCATATAATATATGCAAAGCATGCGTCCGTCTATGATACGTTAGAGTACGCGAACGGACGCATTGAGTCATAATCCGCATATATATGCGGCAATTTATTAAATATCGGGTTAAAGTTCTATTCTGCATGACCGGCCGGGCGAGCGGCGCGGCTTGCGCCTAGTCGAGCGTCACGGCGTCGATATAAAAGCCGTTCGCGGCGGAGGCGTTCTTTATGAGCCTCACGCTCATGACGGCCATAACGCTCTGAGCGTCGTCTGATTGCAGGCCGCTCACGAGCGCGCCGGAAAGAATGAGCGCGCCGCCATCGAGCGAGCAGCTCTCCGGGCGGAAGGCATAATCGTCGAGCGTGGCGAGGGGCACATTGTATATCGCGCCGTCGTCGGACAAAACCGTGCCGTCCGTGATGGGCGCCTCGCCTTTTATATCCGGCGCCTTTGCTGTGAAGTAGCCCGCGTACACGCGCTCATACTCGCTTTTTTCAACCGTTTTAAAGGGTATGGGCGAGCAGGAGGCGCAATCCGCGTCCGTGAGCATGCGCGTCATGAAGGCTGTCGCCGCGTAAGCGCTGGGCGAGGAAGCCTCAAAGCTTTCATAATTTGGCGCGACCGCGCAGGCCACGGCTCTTAGCGCGCCTATTAGCGAGGCGTACTCAGCCTCCGTGAAAAGCCCGCCGTTTATCGCGTCGTTCACGCCGTCCGGCCAAAGGGCGGCGCGCTTTATCTGCACGCGCTGCGTAAGCGCCTCCTCAGGCGCTATCGCGCCGGGCGCAAATAGTATCACCACGCCTCCATCGGTTACCACAAAGCCATTATAGGTATCCATGCCAAGGGCTATATCCTCAAGGGAAATATCATTATAAAAAGCGCCGTCCTCGCGGTCTATCACGTTATAAACCTGCTGCGCCGCAATATCGCGGGCGCTGTAGCCGCCGACAAGGTCGTTGAGGCTAAGCTCAACGCCCTCGCCCGTGAACACGCTGGCGCTGAGACGCTCCGTCCTGTCGCTGCCAAGATAAGTCCACGTTTCAAGCGCCACCAGTTCGAAAAACTCTCCGTTCAAGGCCGAATACGCCTTTACTACGAGCTTTGTTTCAGGCACGCTCGCGCCGTCCGCGCGGTCGCTAAGCGGCAGGCGCTCGTCCGTCACGCGGCTCAAAGCTTCGTCCGAGAGCACCTCGGCGGCGTTTTGCAGCGTCGCGAGCACGTTTGCCATATCCTGCGGCGCAGCGGGGAAGGTGGGGAGGGTGACGCTCAGGGCATACTCGGCCGTTTCCTCCGTTGCGCCCTCGGGGAACAGCGCACGGCTTGAAACGTATTGAGCGTCAAGCTCCAAAAGCCCCGCTATCTCGCCATCGCCCATTGTAACGTCCGAAACGGGCGCGGAGGGCATTTCGCCGCTTGGCGAAGCCTCGGGCGCGGGAGTTGAAACTATGGCGTCCGCCGCCGTTTCAACGGGGATAAGATCCACCTCGCTCGGAGCTGTTATATTCTGGCAGCCCGCGAGCGCGAGGCACAGCGTTAATAGGAGCAGAGTCCTTATTTTCTTCATTATATAAATAATCTCCTTAACTCGATATAATGATTATACAGTGTGAGCCCCCGCATTGCAACGGCGCGCCGCGCACGAAATTTGGCTTGCTATAATGAAACCTATCGGGTAAAATATGCTTGAAGAATTATCCGCTGCGCAGGCGAAAAAGTATGCGCATTGCGAATAGTTCCGACGAAAGGCGGCTTTCGAGGGCGAAGGCTGATATTATAATGGAAAATTCAGGGGCTCAGCCCAAAAGCAAAATATTAGATTTTAAGCTCACAAGCGAGCTGTTTTTTAGGCGCGGCATAGCCAAGCGCGACGATAACGACCTTGTCAGCGCTATGCTTTATTACAGGCGCGCCTACGAATGCGAGCCTGACAATGAGGATATAGCGCTTGCCATAGCCGAGCTATTAACGGAGATGGACCGCTATGAGGAGTCCAACAGAATCCTCATGGTGTTATCCGGCATGAGCGAGGAAACGCCTAGCGAGTGCTACTTTGGCATGGGCTGCAATTTTTTTGCCATGCGCGATTTCAGGCACGCGCGCGATTCGCTCAACTCATATTTGGATATCGACCCCGAAGGCGAATTTGCTCTCGACGCGGCCGACATGCTAGACGACGTTTACGACGCCGCCGAGCTGGAGAAGAGTTTTTGCGATTTAAAGCAGAGACACGACGATTCGCAAAAGGCTCTGGCGGAGGCCGAACGCGGCAGGCGCCAATTTGAGAAGGACGAATTCGGCCTTGCCATAAAATCGCTTAACAACGCGCTCGAGCTGAATCCTCAAATGCACTGGGCGCGCAATCAGCTATCGCTCGCATATTTTGCGAGACACGAATATAAGCAGGGCATAGAGGAAGCCGAGCAGGTGCTTGCGTGCGACGGCACAAACGTGGACGCGCTATGCAATCTATCCATGCTAAAAGCCATTTCTGGCGATACGCCGGGCGCGAGCGACGCGGCCGACAGGCTTATAAAGCTCAACGCCACCGACCCCAACGACCTTGCGCGCATAACCATGGTGCTCATGGAGCTAAAGCGTTTCCCGGAGGCGTACCCCTACGCGCAGGAGCTTATACGGTTTTTCCCCTACGACGCGCAGACGCTTCACCGCTGCGCGGTATGCGCAATGGAGGTAAAGGAATATAAAAAGGCGGCGGCCATATACGATAAGCTTCTAAGGCTCGACCCTGCAGACACAATAGCCCGCTATTACAGGGGCGTTATGCGCCTCGCGCTCGCGGGCGGCGAGGTGCGCGCGCCGCAGCAATATGAATATCAGGTCCCCTTTGAGGAAATGCTCACGCGCGTAAACAAGCTCAACGAATTTTTAAAGCGTCCCAAGGATGAAATAGCGGCGCTCTTTTTGGAGGGCGACGCGCTTTCATCGCTTATAACATGGGGCTTTACGCTGCACGATGTATCCATAAAGCGCGCCATGCTCGCGCTCACCGCCACATTTTCAAACGCCAAGGCGGAGCGTATAATAAGGGATTTCGCGTTAAGGCGCGATCAGCCGGACGAATTAAAGCGCGAGGCGTTCACCCACCTAAAGCTCATGAACGCGCGCGAGCCTTATTACGGCTATGTAAGGGGCGAGCTTGTGGAAAGCAGGTTCACCCGCTCCAAGGATTCGGGCAGTCCCATAATCAAAAAGGCGTATATGGAGGTGGCGGACATCGCCGCGAGCAATATGTTCACGCGCAGCGAGGAATGCCAGCAGGCGGCGCGGGATATATGGTCGAAATACATCGAAACGGTACGCGATTCCTCGCCCGCGCTCACAAAATCGCAAACCATGGCAATGGCCGCGGCGCTCGATTTTCTCGCGTGCCGCGAGACTGGCACGGATACCTCGCGCACGGAAATATGCAGGCAATACGGCGTAAGCGCCGTAAGGCTCGAAAACGCGCTGAAGAAGATCGAAAGAGTTCAGAAATAAGCGAGAACTAGCTGAAAGGGTGCTTTCTCAAGCGAAAGCAAGGTGACAAAATGAGGTTTGTGGCAACATGCAAGCTCGGTCTTGAAGCGTTGGTGGCAAAGGAGCTAAGAAGCATAGGCATTGAGGTTGAGCAGGTGCTCGACGCGCGGGTGTATTTTACAGGCGAATATTATACCATGGCGCGCGCCATGCTTTGGCTGCGCACCGCCGAGCGCGTGCTTTTCCATGTGGCGTCGTTCACCGCGTCCACGTTCGACGAGCTGTTTGAGGGCGTTAAAAGCGCCGATCTCATGCCCTTTTTAAAGCCCACCACCACCATTCACGTCACCGGCAAAAGCGCCAAGAGCGCGCTTTTCTCCGTGCCGGACTGCCAGAGCATAACCAAAAAAGCCATAGTTGAAAATCTCAAGTCCGCCTATCATGTGAATGTGATCCCCGAGGGCGGGCCGGAGGTGATTTTTGAGGTGGGCATACTGCGCAATAATGTCACTCTCGCGCTCGACCCGTGCGGCGCCGGGCTTTCGCGGCGCGGCTACCGCACCTTTAACGTGCCCGCGCCCATATCCGAAACGCTCGGCGCGGCCATAGTGCT
>CAZZNN010000163.1:0-4569 GCA_964655605.1 uncultured Oscillospiraceae bacterium | reverse complement strand
ACACCTATTTGTTTGGTTTTTTCGCATGCATCTATATTGACCGACAATGCCAAAATAAAAGCGGACTCCTTTGGAGTCTGCTTTTATTTTGCCAAATAACTCCCGCCGCGCAAGGGAACCGCAGACTTACCCCTCTGCAAAGAGTTCCTTTGACATCACGTTATAATATGTATATTTGCCCTTTGTCGTTGGCTCGTGTTCTTCCACCTCGTCCAATATGAATCCGGCGGCGGCGGCGCACCTTTGGCTGCGCTCGTTGTAATCCTCCGGCATTGCGTATATATAGTCCGCTCCGCATTGCGTAAATCCAAAATCAAGGAGCATGGCAATTATTTCCCTGCCCAAGCCTTTGCCCCACAGGGATTTATCGTATATCGTCATATCTATCCGCTTAACTGTTTTGTCCGGATATTTGCGCAGGATAAGCGGCATATTCATATCCTGAAGCCAGCATTCTCCCACAGGCGCACCGTCTACGCGTATTATAAACATGAACGCGTGCTCGGACACGCCGCCATATATCTCCCTGACCTCCTCCTCGCTGTGCGTGAGTATATCGTCGCCCTCGCACCAATAAAGTATTTCCGGCATTTGATTCCATGCGTACAGAAGCGGAAGATGCCCGTCTGTCATAGGGAGCAGCTCGACAAAAAAGCCGCCGGCCTCCCTCGAAAGCACGGTGCTATGGGAGTTTATCGTGTTTTCGGCCATGTTGATTTCCTCATGCGCTATAGCGCCATATCTCATCTAAATCCCTAATCGCCTCGCGCGAATAGCGCACGTTATTTTTTTTCATAGAAACGCGCCATCACAGCCTCGGCGGAGCCCCAGCCTTCGTCCCCGCCGGGGGGTCATATCGTTATATTCACGACCGCTATCTTTGCCGAGCAGTGGCAGCAATCGCCGCAAACGGGGCAGAGCTGGCCGTTTCTGCTCGCCTCATAGTAGAAATCCGGCACTATGCCGTATTCCTTGTAGCTTCCCGCTATGGCAAGGTTCGAGTTCGACGGCATGTATCCATCGGGCCTTACCCAAATCTCAAGAAGAATATGCTCAACGCCCCTGCGCGAAAGCGCCATCATTCCGTGCAGATACAGCGCGGAGCCTATCTTCTTGCTCTGATATTCCTCTAGCACCGCATACGTCGCGCCCGCCGGTGAGCTCCATGCCCTTTACGCACAGCGCCACGCCGCCGGGCTCCCCGTCGCACAGCACGAGTATGCCAACGACTGAGCTGTCCGCGCGCGCGCACAATTCCGCTATATACGCCCTGTATTCGTCCTCGGCGTTTACGCATGCGTCGGTAATGGCCGTAATAGCCGCGCAATCGGCGGGCGTGACCGTTCGATATTGTATATCCATAAAACCCTCCAAGCTTGGTTTGAGCCGGTGCCGCGCGCCTTTATTTGCCCTGTCGCTGCGAGGCGCGGCCATTTGGCTAGTATAGCACGAAATGAGTGGGGGCGCAATTTGTATGGCGGGGGGGAGTGAGGGCGGGGGCTTGCTCCCGCCGCGTGGGCGCACCGGCGCAACATGCGGGCAAACGCGGCAGCACGGTACGTCAAGATCTGCGATTTTGCCATACCCTACGGAGTATCAAAGCATTCCGTAGGGGACGGCAGCATCGCAAGCCTTCGGTTTGCTTTAGACGTACCGCCGGGTGCACGCGGCCGCAACGGTGAAATCGCCGTAGGGCGGGGGCTTGCTCCCGCCGCCGGGCGCACCGGCCAACCTTCCATACGTCCCCCATTCCTCCAAAAAAATAAAAAGCCCAAATTCGGGCTTTTTCATGTTTGCTCCTCATTCGGACTTACTCCAACGCTGCCCCTAAAAATTCCTCTCCACGTATTCATTATACTTTTTCGTGTCGAGGCAATCCTTATATGTGTTAAGGAAACGCTTCACGGTGAGGCTATTGTGCCCTAATATGCTGCGGTAGCGGAAAAGGCTCAGCGCGAAGGGCGCAAGCCCTGTTATAAGGCCCATGGGCGACGTTTTTATAATGCCGATGGCAAGCGCCGAGAGCACCGCCGCAGACACTATTATGCCCGCTATCTGCTTTTTTGGCTGCATATTTTTAACGTCCTCGGCCTTTACTATGCCAAGCTCCACCATTTCGCCCGCGAAGCGCTTTTGCACGCCGAAGGTGCTTATGGCGTTGAGCACGCACGGCCCGGCCACAAAAAACGCAAAAAGCGCCAGCGCCGCCTGAAAAATGAAAACTCCTATACCGCCGTTCATATTGCATCACCTCGTAAGTTTTAGGGGGAGCGCGCTCCCGCGAAACGGTCAGCACCGTTTCCTACATTATAGCGCTCTCCCCCTGATAGTCCAAGTTTTTTTATTTTGCCGTAAGTTCTGCGTGACGCTTGTTCGCGTCGGCCATTTCACGGAAAATACCGGCGTTCTTCTTTTTAACTATAACGTTTATCACCAGCAGCGTGCCCACCATGAGCGCCACGGCTATGGCGAGGCAGATCCACACCTGCTGGAGCAGGCCCGCTATAATGAACGACACAAACGATACGCACGTCACCGTCAGCGCGTATGGGAGCTGGGTGAACACATGGTTCAGGTGGAAGCAGTGAGCGCCCGCCGAGGCCATTATTGTGGTATCGGATATAGGCGAGCAGTGATCGCCCATAACGCCGCCCGCGCACGCGGCCGCGAGGCCAATAACGCAGAGCGTAGGCTCTATTTCATAATCGAACACCGCAACCACTATGGGCGCCATAATGCCTATGGTCCCCCAGGAGGTGCCGGTCGCAAAGCCTATCGCCGCGCCGATAAGGAATATTATGGCGGGCAGGAAGTTCTTCAGCGCGTCCGCGTTCGCCATCGCGGTTTTAACGAATTCGGCGGAGAAGAGCGCATAGCGGGTGAACGAGCAGAGCGTCCACGCGAGGGTGAGAATGAGTATGGGCGCTATCATCTGAATGAAGCCCTTGGGAACCGATTCCATGGACTTTTCAAAGCTGAACGCGCCGCGCAGCCAGAAATACACAAACGTGAATATCATGGCTATTATCGAGCCAAGCGCGAGCGCGCAGCCCGCGTCGGCGGCGGAGAAGGCTTCCATGAAATTCTGATAGCTCTCGCTCGCGGCGTCGAAATAACCGCCGGAGAATATGAGCGCTATAATGCAGGTGATTATGAGCACCGCCACGGGGATAACCAGGTCGAGCACGGAGGACTTGCCCTTGCTGGGCGCCTCGTATTCGTCCGCGCCCTCAAACGGCCGCTCGGGAGTGGTGAATAGATCGCCCTTGACCTGCGCGTTATATTCATGCTTGAGCATGGGGCCGTAATCGAGATTTAATATGAATATCACAACCATCATAACGAGCGTTAGCAGGCAGTAATAATTCCACGGGATCTGCTTGATGAACATTTCTATGCCGTTTACGCTCTCCGAGGTAACATAGCCCGAAACGGCGGCCGCCCATGATGAAACAGGCGCTATCATGCACACGGGCGCGGCGGTGGCGTCTATTATATAGGCGAGCTTTGCGCGCGACACGCGATGGCCTTCGGTTACGGGGCGCATTACCGCGCCAACGGTGAGGCAGTTGAAATAATCGTCGATGAAGATCAATACGCCGAGCAGCATGGTTAAAAGCTGTCCCGCGCAGCGGCTCTTGACCTTGTTTTTAGCCCAGCGGCCAAACGCCTCCGAGCCGCCGCCCTTATTCATAAGGTCAACCATTATGCCGAGGATAACAAGGAATACTATGATACCCATATTATAGCTGTCGGCAAGCACTGAAACTATGCCGTAGTCTGAGCCAACGAGCTCAACCACGGTCTGCCACGGCTGGAATTGGGTGTAGAGCAGCGCGCCGACCACGCAGCCGAAGAAAAGGGATGAGTAGACCTCCTTGCTTATCAGCGCCAGCGCTATGGCGACAATAGGCGGCAGGAGCGACCAGAACGTGCCCGCAAACGGCGACGCCGCTTCCTCTCCGTCGAAGGTTGGCAAAGGCTTGTCCTTGTACATTACGCCAAGGACGATGAGCAGTACTATGAACACTGCGCATGCGATGAAGTATGCGATTTTTGTCCCCTTTTTATCCATGATGACACTTTTCCCTCCTTAGTGGTGATTTTGACATAATTGTAACTCTAATGTGGCACATATAGAATAAAGACGGTGTTAAGAAAGCCGTGAAAATGCGATGGCCGCATAAAGAAACGCGTCAAAAAAGAAGCTTGCCGACGACGGCGGCGTGGAGCTGGGGCGCGCACAAATCCCGCAGGGCGGGGGCTTGCTCCCGCCGGGCGCGGCCAACGCCCCGGGGCGCGGCACGTCAAAATCTGCGATTTTGCCGTTTCCTACGGGGTGCGCCGCACAAATCCCGTAGGGCGGGGGCTTGCCCCCGCCGGGCGCGGCCAACGCCCCGGGACGTGGTACGTCAAAATCTGCGATTTTGCCGTTTCCTACGGGGTGCGCCGCACAAATCCCGTAGGGCGGGGGCTTGCCCCCGCCGGGCGCGGCCAACGCCCCGGGACGTGGTACGTCAAAATCTGCGATTTTGCCGTTTCCTACGGGGTGCGCCGCACAAATCCCGT
>CAZZNN010000162.1:0-4579 GCA_964655605.1 uncultured Oscillospiraceae bacterium | reverse complement strand
TTGCTCCCGCCGCCCTGCCCGCACCGCCGCAACGTGCGGCGCTCTAACGCTTCGCGTCAGCGCATACGGGACGCCCTCTCCTCACGCTTCCAGCGCCTCGATCCTCGCTTCCAATTCCGCGATCCTCTGCGCTATTATAGTAAAATTCTGATTAAGATAATTCTCATTCATTTTCATATCCTCCGCGCTCGCGAGCGCGTCGCCGTTATCCTCGCATACAAGCTGCACATAGTAAAGCGCCCGCATACTAAGCTCCGCCATTATATCACCCCTTTCCCATATCACCGGCGGATATTGAGCGCCGCAGCGCCCTCCGCAGGTTTTCGCGTCCTCTCACGGCGGGTTCAGGGAAACCGCCCTACGCCGCCCGCCCTCCAATCCATTCTATCGAACCACGCTTTCTTCCTCAAACCTGACCTCCACCCCCGGGTCTATGGTGAACCGCCCGCCGCCGCTGTTATAGAATTTCAGCGAAAACGCGCGTCCCTCCACCGCGAGGGGAATATCCGCCATGCCGCGCTGGGCGGGCAGCGTCAGGGAATATTTGCTCACGCGCCGCTCGCCCGACGCGCCCGTCACATTCACGTCCACGCCCACATCGGCCTCGTTCTCGCTTATGCCCGATATATACAGCTCGCGCAGCCCCTTAACCGTGGTTTTCTCCATCAGATCCGAGTGCGGCGTGCTCCAGTATGCGTTCACCGGGTCGCCGTCGTATGTGTCGCCCTCGTCGAAGCGGCACACGCGCAGGTTTTTGTCGAGCACATACAGCCTTCGCCCAAACGCGGCCGCGTCATAAAGCGAAAAGCCGTTTCTCACCATGTATGTGCCGCGCGCAAGGTCGTAAACGGCCATTGCGTCGTGCGGCCGCGTTCCCTCGCCAAGCGACATGGTAAAATATAGCTTCTCCTCGGCTATGGCTCCGCGCGACGCGGATATGTCCGCCGAGGCGAGCAGCTTCTTTAGCGAGCGCGAGTTGGCAAGCGGCCTCACGGACACCCCGTTGTAAAAATACACCCCCTGGCGCGTCAGGAAATACGCCGCGCCCGCCGCCGCCGTCACCGATGTAAACGCCGCGTCCGTATCCGCCGCGTCCACGCGCTCGATAACGAAGTTCGACGGCTTATCGCCAATGAGCCTGTATACCGCGCGCCGCTTGAATATCAAAAGCTGATTGGGCAGCGCCGCCATGGCGCATATCTCGCCCTCCTCGCCCGAGCCTATCTCCGTGTGCCCGCCCTCCACGTTTGGCGACGCCGCCACAGGTCCGAAATCCTCTATAGTGCGCGTCACTCCGCCGACGCTTCCCGGCAAGCAGCTCCAATAGAGCCTGTTTTTATTCGCCGGGTCGCCCGCCACGAAAAGACGGCCTCTGTAAAAGCCCATAGAGTGCGCGGAGAAATCGCTCAGCTTCTCGGCCGAGCCAAAATCGCTCGCGCTCGTGCCGTTGAACTTCACAAGCCGCGCGCCCGCCTCGCCGCAGCCGAGTATAATATAGTCCGCGCCGGAGATGGAGGCCGTCGCCGCGTTCACCCGCTTCACCGGCACGGCGTCGGGGTAGGTGTATATGGCCGTCCATGTTGAATTAACGTTTTTATTTATGTAGAGCCTGTTGTACGCCATCGCGAGAAAACCGCTCGAGCCGTTAAGCGAAAATGGTATGAGGCTCGCGCGCGGCGGCATCAGCGGAAACGGCGCCACCGGCGCCGCTATGTGCCTGGTATAGCCCTTCGCCACGGCCAGCGCGCCGTCGTCGGTGTACATATTGCGCGCGTCTGGACTCATCACCGTGTCTAAAGCGTTTTCGTGGCGGCTCTGGTCAATGCCGCCGAAATATTTTATCCTGTAAAGCTTCTGCATAGCGTCCTCTCTAAAATCTGTTTATCAGCTTGAATCTATCGCCCGGCGCAAGCGACGCAAGCGAGCGCTTCTCGCGCTCATATAGGTTGAAATAGACGTCCGCCCCGCGCTGATGCCCCACGTCGCCCGCCGCACGCTCGCGCGCCACCACATAGTTCACTATTATCTGATGTGTGAACTCTGGAAGCTCAGGCACGTCCGTAAGCGCGGCGAGCGCCTTTGGCACGGGCACGTAGGTGACGAGCGCCGTAAGCTCTGTCTCGTCCGAAGCCGAATACGCTGGCGTTTCCACGCGGAGAAACCGCAGCGGCACACGCGCAAGCGAGCTCGCTGAAAAGCTCAAAGCGCCATTGGCCGTGCGCTCGAGCGATATTGTTTCCGATACGTGAAAGCTCAGCGCGTCCGCAAGATCCAAAAGCGCCTCGTTGGCGTAGGACGTGAGCTTCCCGCTCCAAAGCGCAACCGTGTCCGCGTCCGTCCCGCGCGAAAGCTGCCCCAGCGCGCAAATAAGTATATCGTTTAATGTCATGTTGTTTTCCTTTCCTAATAGGCGGCAGCCTTATGCGCCCCTCCCGTTCCCCCCGTAGGGGACGGCAACATCGCAAACCTTCGGTTTGCTTTAGACGCCCCGCACCCCCCCGCAGGGGCAGCCCTATGCGCCCCGCGTTCCCTTCCGTCCCCGCCCGCAGGCGGCGGAGGGAGTTCCCCGCCGGCGGCGGCAACATCGCAAACCTTCGGTTTGCTTTAGACGCCCCGCACCCCCCCGCAGGGGCAGCCCTATGCGCCCCGCGTTCCCTTCCGTCCCCGCCCGCAGGCATACAATCCGTTTCGGGAACCGCGTTCCCGAAACGGGAAAAGCGCCCATAGCGGCGCTTTTTCCCCTCGCAAGTCCCGCCCGGGAGCGTCCCGCAGGCGCGAGAGGGACTTGCGCTCCTTTTGCGGCGATATGCACAAATCGCAAAGCGATTAGCGCATATCACCGCAAAATCCCTCGCTCAAGCAGCTTGCGCTTGAGCGAAAGCGCTATGCGCTGACGCGAAAGCGCTATGCGCTGACGCAATGCTCCACTCTCACTATCCAGTCCCCATTCAATATCTTCGCCGCGTAAGCCGTCACCTTCGCGCCAACCGTGCCGCGCTGATCCAATGGGTCGCCCGCGCCGCCCGCACCGGCGGGCTTTATGATAAGCTCCAGCGCCCCGCGCCCCGCCACGTCAACAACGCCATAAGCGTCCTTGCCGAATATAAGCGTGCAGTGTACGTCCGGCGCGGCCTTGGTGGACGAGTTCGGCGCGCCCGCGTCGGCGGAATAAACTATCGTGTTCGCCGTTATCGCCGTGGCCACCGCGGCAGAAAGCGTGAGCTTCTTATCGGCCTTGTTAGCAGCGGACACCGTGTACTCCGTGGAGCCTATATACACCTTCTTGCCGCCAGCCTTGAGGTATTCGTATGCTCTGTCGGACAGCTCGTCGAGCACCACGTCCGCGCTGTTCGCGCTGTGCGAGGCCACCTTTGCAAGCACGCTCTGCTTGTGTATCATCGCCTCCGTGCTCTCAACGAACACCACGCCGAACATGCGGCCTATTTCGCCGGAATATATGCGCTCCGCCGCGCTGTAAGCGCTCACGTTCTGCCATAGCGATTCGCTCTGCAAGTCGTGCGTCGCCTCTGGCGAGCATATACATATATAGTGCGGCTCGCGCAGCTTCCCGTCAAAATCCGTGGTAAACTGACGCGCCTTGGCGCGCTTTAGCTTGCGCACCGCCTTTCTCACATCGGCAAACGTGAGCTTGTCCGACGCCGTGAGCGCGCCGCGCGAGACCTTGCTGCCGCAATAGTGCACATTGTCGCCTGAATTGAGCTCGTCGCGCGTCACCCATTCTATGACGGTGCCTATCTGCTCGCCCAATAGCTCGGCGCTGTCCGAAACGGTCTGGTCGAAGCCGGTGAGGGAGAGCAGGTCGCTCACCTCCACATAAGCGCCGTATTGCTTGACCTCCGCCTCAACGGTGCTCTGTGAAAGCGCCTGCGAATCGCCCGGAGTCACGCCCTCGGTGAGCGGAGTCAGCGCGGCGCTTGGGTCGAGCAGCTCCCAGCGGCGAAACTCCACGCGCTTGCCGTTGTTCTCTGGTATCGAGCGGCGCTGCCCGTAGAGCGCGTGCACCAGCTTCGTTGAGGCGCTCTCAAGGAGCTGCCTGTCGTAAAAGGTCTTGTTTAGCGCCGTAGTAGACGCTGTTGAGATTGTGGTATTAGTAGCCATTGTTTGTTTCCTTTCGTGTTTGATTTATTTTGATTGCCATCGCAAATGTGATTCCGTATGCGAAGAATCGCGCCGCTTGGCCATGTAGGCGCGACGCATGCCGCGCGCGATCGTTTTCCTCACCGCAAGGGAACGCCGCAAACCGCTGTGGCGCTCCCCGGCGCTGCGTTTGCTTGCCCGTCGCCCGCCCGCGTGCCTATCGCCTCTGCAAGCTCCGCTTTATCCTGTTGAATTCTTCGCTCGACATATTTGTGAAATCCACCGTTCCGGGCGCGACGCTCTCCCCGCGAAGCGGCTTCACCGCCGCCGCGTTGAGCTTGAGCTTCTCCAAAACGTCCCTCGCGCCCTCCTCGCGCGCCTTGGCGATGAGCGCGTCAATGTCCTCGCCGCCCGCCGCGCCTGCGCCGTCCCTCGTATGGCGGGGGCTTGCTCCCGCCGTGCCCGCACTGTCCCCCGCAGG
>CAZZNN010000161.1:0-4614 GCA_964655605.1 uncultured Oscillospiraceae bacterium | reverse complement strand
CTATACTGATATTCAGCGCCGCTCAATGAACGTGGTCGAGCGCATAAAAAAAGAGTGTGGCGAGAACGATAACGTGCTGCTCGTCAGCCATACAATGCCTGTTAAGCTCATAATCGCAAATTATCTTCAAATGCCGCTTGAGGCAATATCGCGGCTGAAAATTGAAAATTGCAGCCTGAACGTTGTGAGTATAAATAAAGACGGAACAGGCAGACTTGATATATTGAATTATAAAAACAGTGAAGGCGTGATTTTGATATGAGCAAGGTGTGCGTTATTGGCGGAGGGCCGGCCGGGCTTTTAGCCGCGGCGGAGGCCGCAAAGCGCGGCCGCGAGGTCGTTTTGCTTGAAAAAAACGAGAAGCTCGGCAAAAAGCTTTTCATCACCGGCAAGGGCAGATGCAATCTCACTAATTCCGCCGATACGGAGGATTTTTTTGAGAATATTCCGCGCAACCCAAAGTTTCTTTACAGCGCGCTGTATGGCTTCACAAATTCGGATATAATTGCGCTCATCGAAAAAAACGGCGTAAAGACCAAGGTTGAGCGCGGCGGCCGCGTTTTCCCCGAATCCGATAAATCGAGCGACGTTATCCGCGCGCTCACAAAAAATCTTGAGCTATCCGGCGCAAAAACGCGCCTAAACGCGTCTGTGGACGCTGTTGAGCACGATGAAAACGGTTTTGTGGTCACAGTAAATAAAAAACCGGAGCGCTTTGACGCGGTGATAATCGCAACCGGCGGCGCGAGCTATCCGGCCACCGGCTCAACGGGCGACGGCTATAAGCTCGCCGCGTCGCTCGGGCATACGGTGCTTGAGCCGCGCGCAACATTGGTCCCTTTTGAAACCGAGGAAACATGGCCTTTCGCGCTCACTGGGCTTACGCTTAAAAACGTTACGCTCACGGCGTATAATAAGAAAGGGCGCAAGGTGTTTTGCGAGCTTGGCGAAATGCTTTTCACGCACTTCGGCGTGTCGGGACCGCTCGTGCTGAGCGCTTCTGCAAGGGTAGCGGACGACCCCGAGGGGACCAGGCTTAGCATAGACCTCAAGCCCGCGCTAGATGAGGAAACGCTGGATAAGCGCATACTCCGCGATTTTGAAAAAAATATAAGGCGGCAATTCGTAAATTCGCTCAATGAATTGCTCCCGTCAAGGCTTATAGAGGCCGTTGTGGAACTGTGCGGGATAGCAGGCGCAACTCCCGTGTGCGAAATAACCCGCCAGCAGCGAAGGAAGCTTGTTTTAACGCTCAAAAATCTTGAGCTCACCGTCAAACGCGCAGCTCCCATAGCGGAGGCGATTGTCACGCGCGGCGGCGTGAGCGTTAAGGAAATAGACGCGTCAAGCATGGAATCAAAGCTCGTTCAAAATCTGTTTTTCGCGGGCGAGCTTTTAGACGTGGACGCGTACACGGGCGGTTTTAATCTTCAAATAGCTTATTCAACCGGCGCGCTCGCCGGAAGAAACGTGAGGTAGCTTATGCGCATAAATATAGCTTTGGACGGCCCCGCGGGCGCGGGCAAGAGCACCGTTGCGAAAATAGTCGCTGAGCGGCTCAATATTCTGCATCTTGACACGGGCGCCATGTATCGCGCAGCGGCGCTCAAGGCGATAAGGGAGGGCATATCCATATCGGACGAGGCAGGCGTGCTCAAAATGCTCGAAACCACGGTGGTCTCCGTTGAAAATATAAACGGTGTTCAGCACACATATCTAGACGGCGAGGATGTAAACGGCCTTATCCGCACGGAGCAGGTTTCAAAGGGCGCGTCGGATATAGGGGTGATTCCGGGCGTGCGCATAGAGCTTGTAAAGACTCAACGCAAATTCGCCGCCGAAAATGACGTTGTGCTCGACGGACGCGAGATAGGCAGCTTCGTGCTGCCGGACGCGCCGTATAAATTCTATATCACTGCCGATGCGCGCGAGCGCGCGAAAAGGCGGCTTAGCGAGCTTCGCCTAAAGGGCGAGGCAGGCGATAAGACGCTCGATGAAATGACGAGCGAGATAGTTGCTCGCGACGAGACCGATTCAAAGCGCGCCTTCGCCCCGCTCATAAAAACCGATGACGCGGTGCTTATCGACACCACGCATATAGACGCCGAAACCGCCGCCGAAAAAATATTGGCGATAATAGGAAAAAGAGGATAGTATCATGCTTTACATTTTGCTCAAATATACTCTGGGACTCATCATACTGCTGATTTTGCGCCCAATGGTGTATGGCAGGCAGAACCTTGACGTTAAGGGCAAGGCGATATTCGTGTGCAATCACCGCTCTATGTTCGACCCGGTGCTAATAGCGCTTGTAACACGGCGTCCCGTTCACTTTATGGCAAAAAAAGAAATATTCAAATCGTGGCTGGGCAAGCTTTTCTTTAAGGGCCTTTTCGCTTTCCCCGTTGATAGAAAAAACGTCGACCTTCTATCGCTCAAGCAGGCGCTTGACGTGCTTAATAAGGGCAAAATATTCGGCATATTCCCCGAAGGCAAGCGTGCCGTCACCGATGAGCTCGACGAATTTGAAAAAGGCGCGGCGTTCCTCGCCATTCGTTCCGGCGCGCCCGTGATACCGTTTTATATAAGCCCTGAAAGCTATAGAAGGCTGCGCCCGATGGTAATGGTCGGCCGCCCGATAGATATAAACGGCATAGTCGCCAGCGCCAATAAATCCGCGCTGATAGACGTTGTGAGCGATGAGATAGCGGACGCCATAAACGCGCTGAAGGTGGAGCTTGAGGATACGCTGTGAAGATAATAGTCGCGAATGAAATAGGGTTCTGCTTTGGTGTGAAACGCGCCATAGACATGGCGCTCGCCGCGGCAAGCACGGGGGTGTACACTCTGGGCGAGCTCGTGCATAATGAAATGGTTATAGCGTATCTTGGCGAAAGGGGAATAATTTCGCAGCCCGATATGGAGGCTATCCCAAAAGACGCCACTGTGCTTATCCGCTCGCACGGTATACCGCCAAAGGAGCGCGAAAAGCTCTATGCGCGCTTTAAAAACGTGCTCGACGCCACCTGCCCGTTTGTTGAACGCATACACGAAATTGTCACGCGCGTATATAAAGAGGGCGCGCGTGTGCTCATAATAGGGGATAGGAACCATGCCGAATGCATTGGCATAAACGGCTGCTGTGATAACAGCGCGGATTTTATATACAGCGTAAGCGAGGCGCAGGAGTATGCGCCGGGGGCGGGGCGGCTTTGCGTCGTTACGCAAACCACGTTCTCGGTTGATATGGACGGGCGCATAAGGGAAATTTTAGCTGAAAAGAAGCCGGACACGGAGTTTTTCAAAACGGTTTGCTCAACCACGTCAAAGCGTCAGCGGGAGGCGGAGGAGCTGAGCCAAAAATGCACCGCTATGGTGGTTATAGGGTCGCCAAGCAGCTCAAATACGACTAAGCTTGCCTCTGTGTGCAAAAAAAATTGTAAAAGAATACAATCTGTGGCAAAACAAAGCGAACTGGCACTTGAAAAATTCAAATGTAATGATATAATAGGTGTTGTTGCAGGCGCGTCTGCGCCCGATTGGATAATTATGGAGGTTATAACAAGAATGAGCGAACTGGAAAAGACGATGGCTGAAAAAGCAAGTCCCGTAGAAAACAGTGAGGTCGAAACGGGAGCGTCTGCTACCGTCAAACCCGAAGTTACTGAGAAGCCTGCCGAGGCGGCAAACACTCGTGAAGAAGAAACGAGCTTTGCCGAGGCTTTTGAGGGTACCTTGGTAAGGATCAGGAACGGACAGATACTCACCGGCACCGTCCTGCAAATTGTGGATGGCGAGGTAAGCGTCAATATCGGATACAAGTCCGATGGGGTTATTCGTCGCGATGAATTCTCGTCAGACCCCGACGTCGATCCGTCCTCCGCCGTTAAGGTGGGCGATTCCATCGAAGTCGAAGTGCTTAAAGTGAACGACGGTGAAGGCAACGTACAGCTTTCCCGCAAGAACGTTGAGAGCAAAAAGGTTTGGGACAAGCTTGCTGCCGATGAAGACATCGAAAACAAGATTTTCGACGGCGTAGGTAAGGAAGTTGTAAAGGGCGGTCTTATCGCCACCATCGAAGGCGTGCGCGCTTTCGTTCCCGCATCTCAGCTTTCCACTAAATTTGTTGAGAATATTGCCGAGTTTGTGGGCAAGCCCCTCAAGCTCAAGGTCATAGATGTTGACAAGGCGCGCAAGCGCATAGTCGCTTCCCACAAGGCCGTGATGATAGTTGAGGCAGAGGAAGCCAAGAAGCAAAAGTGGGCAGAGCTCGTTGTTGGCTCAAAGGTCAATGGCACTGTCCGCAGACTTACCGATTTCGGCGCATTTGTTGACATCGGCGGTATAGACGGTCTTGTTCACGTTACCGATGTGGCGTGGGGTCGTGTTAAGAATCCGGGCGACGTGCTTAGCGTCGGTCAGGAAATAGAAGTGCTTATTCGCGACGTAGATGTTGAAAAGCAGCGCGTCAGCCTTGGATATAAGCAGCTTCAGCCCAAACCCTGGACCATGGCGGCCGATAAATACCCCGTAGGCTCAGTGGTTGAAGGCAAGGTCGTTCGCATAGTGCCTTTCGGTGCTTTCGTGGCGCTCGAGCCCACTATAGACGGTCTT
>CAZZNN010000160.1:0-4625 GCA_964655605.1 uncultured Oscillospiraceae bacterium | reverse complement strand
GCTACATACTGGGCGTTTACAAAAAAATATATGAATACGCCGACCATAAGCAGCCGGAGTGCGGAAAGAATATTCGGTATATGACGCATATTTGACCTCGTTTGTTAAAATTATGTCATCTGACATCAACTTGTTTCATTATAGACGAATATCTGCGTTGACAGCAAGAGGGTATTTATATAAAATATTATAGGTCGTTTGAACACGTTAAGTTCAATCAAAGAAACAAGACAAGGAGAGATCAAATGAAAACTACCAAACTGCGCGCTTTGGCTCTGACACTCGCAGTCGTCCTGGTCGCTGCGGCGCTAGCAGGCTGCCAAACATCGATACCCAACCCCGTCGTAATGAAAGTCGGCGACGTTGAGATATCCTACACTGCATACAAAAATGCTTATAACGAAGTTTATCAGGCCTACAGCAACATAAGCATGTACAACGTGGACACAGCCGAGGAGGTACGCGAATTTCAAGAGAAAGTATTCGCGCATATAGCCGAATACGCCGTTACCGCCGATCAGGCTCAAAAAGCCGGCGTCGAGCTTACGGAAGATGATCTTAGCAACGTCAATGCGCAGGTGGAATACGAAATCAACCTGCTTATATCAAACTACGCTAAGAGCGTGACCAGTTACGCTTCGCAGGACGATTACTACAAGCAGGCCACAGCGCTGCTTGAAAAGGATCTCGCCACGAACACAGGCATGAACCTTGAGCAATACACTGAAGCCGTGCGCGCGGAGTATCGCATTAAGGCGCTCGCAAACAAATACGAGGAAGAAATAACCAAGGACGCTTTCGTGCCCGACGGCGACGTTGAAACCTATTACAACGCCCTCGTTGAAAAGTACACCCCCAACTATAAGGACAACGCACAGAAGTATTTCGAGGATTACATGAGCTATGCGGACGCTCCCGACACCACGCTCCGCCCGCTCTATGCTCCCGCAGGCTTCTACTTTGTTAAGGTAATATCCATATTCGCCCAGGACGCTTCCGCTACCGACGCTTCGGGCTCCGACGCATCTGCAAGCGAGGCGTCCGCAACTGACGCCTCCTCCACCAACGCATCAAAGGCCATTGAGCTTGCAAACGAGGCGCTCGCCAAGATAGAAGCGGGCACGCCCTTTGACGAGGTGCTCAAAGAATATAATGAAAGCACCACCGATAACGTTGAGCCTTACGCCACCCACGGCTATCTCATGAACGAGGTCGCTGAGAGCTATTATCCCCCGGCCATTTACGAGGAAGCCATGAAGCTTAAAAAAGTGGGCGACCACAGCGGCGTTGTGGAATACGGCGGCGGCGCTTTCATAATCTACAGGAACGAAGATGTGGCCGAAGGCGTTATACCGCTTGAGGACATACAAGATTTCCTTTATAAGCAGCTTCTCAATTCCGCAAAGCTCAAAATATACAAGGACAAGACCGCAGAATGGCTTGAGAGCACTCAGGTTACCGAATATTACGATCGCGTGAAGAACTTTATCATCACGCCAAAGAGCTAAAAAATGCACGCCAATCCGCTTTTGTTAAGGCAAAAGCGGATTTTTTTATTTTTGCAACAGGAAAACACATAAATATGTAGAATAACGAAAAAGAGTGAGTATATTTTGATTGGAGATCCCAAAATGGAAAATGATAATATACGATTGATGCTTGAAGCTCAAGAGCGCGAGATACTATCCCCCTACGCGCAGCTTTCCTGCAACACAAAAGGACGCGAGCACGCTATTCCCCCCTGCCCTGTGCGCACGGAGTTCATGCGCGACCGCGACAGGATAATCCACTGCAAATCCTTTAGAAGGCTCAAGCATAAAACGCAGGTGTTCCTGGCTCCCGCGGGCGACCATTACCGCACGCGGCTCACGCACACGCTGGAGGTGAATCAAATAGCGCGCACCATCTCCCGCGCGCTAAGGCTCAATGACGACTTGACCGAGGCCATAGCGCTCGGACACGACCTTGGGCATACGCCCTTTGGCCACGCGGGCGAGGATGCGCTTTCAAGCTGCGTGCCGGGCGGCTTCGAGCACAATATTCAAAGCCTCAGGGTGGTTGAAAAGCTTGAAAACGACGGCAAGGGGCTTAACCTCACCTTTGAGGTGCGCGACGGCATAGTTAATCACAAAAAGAGCGGGAAGCCCGCAACGCTCGAGGGCTGCGTTGTGAGTCTGGCGGACAGGATAGCATATATCAACCATGACATAGACGACGCCATTCGCGCGGGCGTGCTGACAAACGAGGATATACCCTCGCGCTGCATGGAGCGCATAGGCGCAAGCCACGGCGCGCGCATAAACTCGCTCATACTCGACGTTATTGCGGCGAGCCGGGATAAGCCCCAAATAGCTATGTCTCCCGGCATGGCTGAAGAATTCGACTATCTTAGAAACTTCATGTTCGAGCGGGTATACCTGAATAAAACGGCCAAACGCGAGGAGGATAAGGGCAAACGCGCGATAAAGGAGCTTTTTAAATACTATCTCGAGCATATAGATATGCTGCCCGACGAATTTAAGGACAACATATATTCAGACGGCAAGGAGCGCGTTACCGCGGATTACATCGCCTGCATGACAGATACTTATGCGATAAAGGATTTTGAGCGGATATTCGTGCCGCAGGAATGGTCGTGATAATTATTTTCAATGCAGGAAATCGACAAGGTTTGCAGAAAAATAGACAGCGTTGATTTTTATGCCACGCAGAAGCAACGCAAAAGGAGCAAGGATTTGTCACGTTTTCCATCATCTTTTATAGATGAGCTCATCGCGAAGAACGACATCGTGTCGGTAGTATCTGAATACGTTCAGCTTACGCGTAAGGCGGGACGTTTTTGGGCGTGCTGCCCCTTTCACGGTGAAAAGACGCCGTCGTTCAGCGTGAGTCCGGACAAGCAGATGTATTACTGCTTTGGCTGCCATGTGGGCGGCAGCGTTATAAACTTTGTTATGGAGATGGACAAGCTCTCCTACATAGACGCGATAAAGCAGCTGGCAAGCCGCGCTGGCATGGAATTGCCTGAGGAAGTGGACGATGAAAAGCTCAGGCAGGACAGAGCCAAGCGTGAAAGGCTGTGGGCCGCATGCAAGGAAGCGGCGATAATATTCAACAAACAGCTTTATTCGCCCATAGGCAAGGCGGGGCTCAGCTATTTTGCAAAGCGCGGGCTCAACGCTAATGTGATAAAACGTTTTGGCCTTGGCTATGCGGCCGAAAGCTGGGATATGCTCATAAAGCAGCTATTGAGCAAGGGTTTTTCTGAGGACGAGCTCGTTGAGGCGGGGCTTGCGCAGCGCGGCAAGAGCGGCGGCATATACGACGCTTTCAGAAACCGCGTAATGTTTCCCATTATCGCGGTGAATTCCAAGGTGATAGGCTTTGGCGCGCGCACCATGGGCAGCGACGAGCCAAAATATCTCAATACCGGCGAAACGTTGATATTCAACAAACGCCAGAATTTATACGGACTCAATATGCAAAAGGGCAAGCGCATAGACGACCTTTTGCTCGTTGAAGGCTATATGGACGTGATAAGCCTTAACGCGGGCGGCGTGTCCAACGCGGTGGCGAGCCTTGGCACGGCGTTTACCGCGCAGCAGGCGAGGCTGATAAAGCGATTTTCACAGAAGGTATACGTCTGCTACGACGGCGACAGCGCGGGGCAGAACGCATCGCTTCGCTCGCTTGACATACTGTCCCAGGCGGGGCTTAACGTGCGCATAGTAACTATACCGGACGGGCTTGACCCTGACGAATTCATACGTCAGCGCGGCGGCAATGAGTTTAACCTGCTAAAAAGTGCAGCGCAGCCCATAAACGCTTACAAGCTCGATAAAATAGCCGCCCGCTTCGATCTCAATGCGGAGGACGGGCGCGAGGAATATGTGAAGCAGGCATGCGCTTTTATTAAAACGCTCGAGCCGGTTGAACGGGAAAGATACGCGAGCGTGGTTGCAAAGGCGTCCGGCATATCCAAGGAAACCGTGCGCGCGCAGTGCATGCTTTCCACACCTGCAAGCGCCGCGGCTGCTCAAGGGAATAGCCAAGGTAAATTAAGGGATAATAGAAGTGCCTCTCGCAAAGAGCGTGAAAGCCCGATAATAAAGGAAGAATTGATGCTTGCATCATGTATGCTGCTATCGCGCGACTTTGCGCAAAGCATAGCCGCCGCCATGAAAGCGGCGGGGCTGACATTCACAAACGACGCGCTTTTGGAATTTATCGAGGCAATGAACGAGGAATACCTCGCATCGCCCAAGCTGCCGCTTTCATGGCTCACAAAGCATGAGCTCGGTCAGGAAGCCGCCGCCGCCGCCGCCCAAGCGCTAAACATGAAGGTTTTAGAGCCGGAGCGCACGGTGAGCGACTGCGTTAACACTATGACCGTGAGAAAGGCGCAGAGCGAGCTTATCGACATACAGGCGGAATACGCAAAGGATACCTCAAACGGCGAGCTTGCAAAGGAATATTTTGCCGCTACAGAGCGACTGGCGAAGCTCAAGCGCGGCGTATGAAATAAGAATTCAACAATAAAGGAGTGGTAGTTTTGGAAAACAAAGAGCCCGAAATCACAAAAGTATCCGAACTTATCCAGCGCGGTAAGTCCAAGGGAGTATTAA
>CAZZNN010000159.1:0-4718 GCA_964655605.1 uncultured Oscillospiraceae bacterium | reverse complement strand
GCCGGGGAAGGTGCGCGCGCCGGCAGCGTACTCGGAATCGTCATAAACGGTCCATGCGCCATCCTGCACAACGTTGAGGTAAGCGGCAACCAGCGTGGTCTGGCCTATCTCGTTAAACGTGGTGGTGCCCATTATGCCGGTGAACTCGCCGTCCTTGATGGCGTCGCGCATGGCCTCGGTGGTGGGAGCGTCGCCGCATTTTTTGAGCGCGCCGAGCAGTATGAGCGCCGCCTCATAAGCGTATGGGGTGTATGCGCCGATGGGCTCTGAATAGCCGCCCGCCGCGTAATCCGCGATGAATTTCCTGCCTGCCTCTGTGCTCTCAAGCACTATGCCGGGCTTAACTATAAGCGCGCCCTCAGCGGCCTGAGCGCCTATCTTGAGGAAATCCTCGCTGTAGTTGCCGGAAATGCCGCAGAACAGCGCGTCTACGCCGTCTTCCGTGAGCTGCTTTTTAAGTATCGAGCCTTCGGTAACAACGCCGCCCCAATATACGCAGTCGGCGCCCGCTTCCTTTATCTTGGCTATGATAGCGCGGAAATCGACGGTGCCTTCCTGCACCTTTTCGACGCCGAGCGCCGTCATGCCGCGATTTTCAAGCTCCTTGGTGAAAGCGGCCTTGTTGCCCTCGCCGTAGGAGGTGACGTCTGAAACGATGAATACCTTCTTATAGCCCATATCGTCGAGCACAGCCTTGGCGAGCGGGATATTCTCCTGCACGTCGGTGGGAGCCGAGCGGGTGACCCAGGGATAATTCTCGGCGCTGGTGAGGCTTTCGCGGATAGCGCCCCAGATAAGGAAGGGTATTTCGTTCTCTTTGAATACGGGGATAGTCGCCTCGGCGACGCCGCTGTTCCAGTGGCCGGTGGCCGCTACGACGGTGTTGTCCGCGACTATCTTCTGTGCACCCGCAACGCCGACGGTAGCGTCGGACTGGTCGTCGATGATGATGGTCTTGATTTCATAAGGGAACTCGCCTGAATCGTTGGCCTGTTTTATGGCCATTTCAAACGCGTTGCGCGCAGCTGCGCCCTCGGCGGCGTTAGCGCCGGTGATAGGGGGAAAGGAAGCCTATGGTGACGTACTCCGGAGCGCTGCCGCCCGCAGCCGCGGGTGCGGGAGTATCGCCTGTTGCGGCGGGCGCCGCGCAGGCGGCCAGTGCGCCCGCAACCATAACAAGTGTGAGCAATAATGCGGTAATGCGGATCTTTTTCACGGTGGTTCCTCCTAGATTTATTTTGGTATCCCTCCGATGGAGGGAAAGGTTAGTGATGTTGCCCGTCCCCTACGGGGGGTGCCTAATGTTGTTTTGTACGGAGAACGCGAAGCGTTCTCGTAAAGCCAACCGCAGGTTGGCGATGTAGGGCGGGGGCTTGCTCCCGCCGGGGGGGTGCCTAATGTTGTTTTGTACGGAGAACGCGGAGCGTTCTCGTAAAGCCAACCGCAGGTTGGCGATTTATACCACGGGGTTTTCCGCTATCGAGCTTTTCTCCAATTCCTCCGGCGTGCCGGAGAATATCATCTGTCCTTTTTGAATGACATATCCAAAGTGCGATACGCCCAGCGCCTTCGCCACATTCTGCTCAACGAGCATTATGCTCATTCCCTCGTTCGCGTTGAGCTTTTTCACTATCCTGAACACCTCGTCCACCACTATGGGCGCGAGGCCAAGGCTCGGCTCGTCCATGATAAGGAGCTTTGGCTTATTTATCACCGCGCGGGCGATCGAGAGCATAGTGCGCTCGCCGCCGGAGAGCGTGCCCGCCTTCTGCTGCAAGCGATCCTTTAAAACCGGGAAAGATTCATAAGCCTCCTCGAGCCGCTCCGAAAGCAGCCTGCCGTCCTTTATGTTGTAAGCGCCAAGGCGCAAATTCGTCTCTACGGACATCTTCGCAAACGTCCCCGTGCCCGCCGACGCCACCTGTATGCCGCGCTCTATGCGCTTGTGCGTGGGCAGCGCCGTTATATCCTCGCCGCAAAAAAGTATGCTGCCCTTATCGGCCTTGACCATGCCCAGTATCGCCTTTACAAGCGTCGATTTGCCCGCGCCGTTCGCTCCTAAAACGCAGCAGATACTTTTTTCGTGGAACTCGAGCGAAAGGTCGAGCAGCATGGGTATGCGCCCGTAGGAGGTGCAAAGTCCTTCGATTTTAAGCAATCTTTCCTCGCCGCTCATTCTTCTCCGCCTCCTATATATGCGTCTATAACTCCCTTATCGTGGATAATTTCCTCGTAAACGCCCTCGGCTATCTTCGCGCCCGCGTTAAACACCACTATGCGCTCCGGCACCGACTCCATCACCTTCATGTCGTGCTCGATTATTATGATGGCTATGTCCTGCATTTTTTCCTTGATTTTGCGAATGTCGTCCATCATCTCCATGGTCTCGTCGTCGTTAAGACCGGCGGTGGGCTCGTCGAGAAGCAGCACCTTGGGCTTTGAGAGCAGCGCGCGCGTTATCTCTATGCGGCGGCGGTCTATATGCGGAATATTCTTGGTGAGGTCGTATCGCCTGTCGATAAGCCCCTCATTGAAATAGCTGAGCATTTCAAGGCTCTCCTCAACGAGATCGTATATGGCGTTATCCACCTTCTTTGGCGCGAATATCGCCTTGGCGAGGCTGTAATCCTGCGATGTGTATGTGCCGATGAGCAGATTTGTCTATCACGCTCAAGTCCCAGCACAGGCGGCTTGACTGATAGGTTCTGGCTATGCCCCTTTTGAATATCTCAAACGGCTTGAGATTCGTGATGTTTTCCCCAGAAAGATACGCCGTGCCGCGAGTGGCCTTGTATATGCCGCTCACGATATTCAAAAACGTGGTCTTACCCGAGCCGTTGGGGCCTATCAGCCCCACTATCTGCCTCGGTTCGATTATGAAATCCACGTCGCTCACCGCCCACAGTCCGCCAAAGTTTATGGACAGCCCCTTGGTTTCCAATAATGCCATAGAGTTTTCGCCTCCTAGAAATAGGTTCTCAATATTTCTGCATACATTATGTGCTTTTGCCGCGTTCGGGCGTACCCCGGAAAGATAGTGTATAATGATTTCTTATTCACGCTCTGGTCACATTTATAAATATAATATATTCGTTTTCCTGTATACAATGTTACAACAATGTGTACGGCTAACGCAAATAGAAATATTTAATGAATGTATAAAGCTGTATAAATATTTGTTAATAAGTAGTGTGATGTGTATAAACGCGGCAGTTGCCGCATGGCGGGGCGTTATATTTATGCAAGTATAGCGCATACCGTAGGGCGGGGGCTTGCTCCCGCCGGGGGAGGGGGACGCCGCACGCGGGGGAGCGCGGGGGGTTGCGCCGCTGCGGCGGGACACCTCATCACCGCCGCATGCGGCGGAGCTTCCCCTCAAGGGGAAGCCCATGTTTCAGCGAAGCTTAGTATTCCGTAGGGCGGGGGCTTGCTCCCGCCGGAGGGCGCAGCACGCGGTGGGGGCGCTCTGCGGGGCGTTTGCCCGCGCCCGCCACAAAAAAAACGGCGCTGCGCGCCGCTTTTTATTATCTGTCTACCTTCACGAACCGGCCGCCCGGCGCGCCTATTATCTCGCCATTCTCGGCTATCGTTCTGCCGCGAAGTATGGTTTTCACGGGCTTGCCCTGCATTTTAAGCCCATCGTAGGGGGAGAGCTTGGTGCGCGAGTGCATGGAGGTCTGCTCGAACGTATACCTTTTATCCATATCGACTATGACGAAATCCGCGTCCGTGCCGACATTCATACTCCCCTTATTGGGGTACGTGCCGTACATTTTCGCGGGCGCCTCGCAGAGCACGCGGCACACGTCCGTAATGCTCAGTTTGCCCTCGTTGACGGCGTTTAGCATTATAGGCCCCATAGTCTCTATGGTGGCCATGCCGGCGGGCGCGTCCCAAAGGCTCAGGCGCTTCTCCTCGGGCGTGTGGGGCGCGTGGTCGGAGCAGACGTGATTCAATGTGCCGTCCAAAAGCCCCTCCCAGAGCAGGTCTTGGTCGCGCTGCCGCCTCACGGGCGGATAGCCCTTTATCATCGCGCCGAGGCGGCCCGCGTCCTTATCGGTGAGCGCGAGATAGTGCGGGCAGGTCTCCGCGGTGACGTTTAGCCCCTCCTTTTGCGCGCGGCGGATAAGCTCAACGCCGTCGCCGGCGGCAAGATGAAGTATATGCAGGTGCGTGCCAAGCTCGCGCGAGAGCGATATGGCCGTCTCAATAATGGTCGTCTCGCTCACGGGCGGGCGCGCGCGAAGCATTGCCTCGTAGCTCGTGTCGCCCGAGGCCGCGACCTCTTTTGTGAGCAGCTTTATAATATCGAAATTCTCCGCGTGTATGGCCACCTGCTTGCCGGTCTTTGCCACCTCGCGGAAAATTTTATACACCTGACCCTGATCGAGCGGGGGGATCACGTCCTCCATGCCCTCTTTATAATTATACACGAGCTGATAGCTCTTTGAATCTATCGCGTACCCCCAGAAAAATTTGAAGCCCACCACGCCCGCGTCGCTAAGCGCCATGAGCTCGTGATTGTTGAGGTCGCCAAGGCACAGCCCCCACACGCCGAAGTCAACGTGCGCCTTGGGCGTTATGCACTCGATAAGCTCGTGCATTTTTTCCACGTTGTATACGGCCGGGTTGCAGTTTGGCATCTCATATATCGTGGTGACGCCGCCGCACGCGCCCGCCATGGACGAGTGGAAAAAATCCTCCTTGTGGTGCGCGCC
>CAZZNN010000158.1:0-4741 GCA_964655605.1 uncultured Oscillospiraceae bacterium | reverse complement strand
AACCGCGGCGGGAGCAAGCCCCCGCCCTACGGGGACGATCTGCCCGGCCGGGTGCATTCCCACGGCGGGAGCAAGCCCCCGCCCTACGGGGGCTGTCTGCCCGGCCGGGTGCGCACACGCGGCGGGGGCAAGCCCCCGCCC
This sequence comes from uncultured Oscillospiraceae bacterium, assembly GCA_964655605.1. Taxonomy (GTDB): domain Bacteria; phylum Bacillota; class Clostridia; order Christensenellales; family CAG-138; genus CAZUUR01. The sequence goes on along the minus strand of CAZZNN010000158.1, from coordinate 4,600 downwards.
TACGGGGACGATCTACCCGGCCGGGTGCGTGACTGCGGCGGGAGCAAGCCCCCGCCCTACGGGGAGGCTGTCTGCCCGGCCGGGTGCATTCCTGCGGCGGGGGAACGAGTTAGCGCTCCCCCCTTACTTCTCCTTTATAACCCCCGTCTCATACGCCTTTAGCAGCTGCTTCAGATCGCATATCTGGCCTTTTAGGGCGGTGCCGATGTCGGTATCGGCCACGTTTAGGCGCGTGGGGAGATTTTCCACTATCAGGGTGTGCGAGGCGATATGGCTTTCATTCTTTATCGTCTCCTCACGGCTTACAAACGGCTCGTGCGACGCTATGCGTATGCCGCGCGAATTGAAGAACATTGTATACCCCGCAATGCCGGTCTGGCTTTGATACGCCTTGCAGAACCCGCCGTCTATCACGAGCAGCCTGCCGTTCGCCTTGCGCGGGTCCTCGCCGTCCTTGGCCTTGACCGGAATATGCCCGTTAATTATATGGCTCCACGGCTTTAGCGTGCCGAAATCCTCCAATATTTTTAGTACAAATTCTTCCTTATCATAATAGTTGTAATACGCGTTCTTGGGCTCCTTATATGTCGCCTTGTCGCTCAAAAGCGCGCGCTCAAAGGTGGTGATATGCGTCCTGCCGAATATGGGCGAGTTGCGCCCGCACCACAAAAACCATAGGTAATCCATGCCCTCAAGCCGCTCCTTTGAGTTCTTTGGCGCATAGAAGCCCTTGCGCGCAAGCGCGTCGGCATAATCAAAATACGCCCTGCCGGAAAGCGTCTTGGCGCTTCTGCCGGAGCCAACCTTGAACTCCATATAGCTGCCGTCCTCATTGCATGGCAGGCAGCCGTGGAAAAGCAGATTGCCGTTCATGCATTTATACAGCGCGCCCTGCGCAAAAAGAAATTTCACATGCGTTTGCAGCTTCTCGCTCGCCATAAACGCGCTTGTAAGCTGCGTTATGAGCGCCGCCTCCTCAACGGTCAGCTCGTTGGGGTCGCTCGGGTCGATCGTGGGGAAATCCGTATCGCGCAGCTTGTGCTTCACGCCGTCAATCTCAAGCGTTCCGTCCGCCCAAGAGACGCGCGTGAGCATATCCCTGTCCGCCATGCCGTATTCAGGCCGCCTTTTTATCAGCTGTCCCTCAAGCTTGAACTGGATTACGCTTATGGCCTTATGCATACGCGCGTAAAGCTTCATGTCGCGGGGCTTGAAAACCTCCTCGGGAAGCTTGCGCGGCTCGAAAACGTCCGCGTCGCCGTATTTTTCCGTGGCGAAAAGCGCGAGCGGCAAAAGATTTATGCCGTAGGAATTTTCGAGCATATCAAGATTGTCGTACTGAACGGCGTTGCGCACGGCCGTCGCCACGCACACGGCGCTTCCCGCCGCCGCGCCCATCCACAATACGTCGTGATTACCCCACTGGAAATCCACATTATGGTGCTCCATGAGCCTGTCGAGTATAACGTCCGGATGCGCCCCGCGGTCGAAAATATCACCGACTATGTGAAGCTGATCCACCACAAAGCGCTTTATCAGCTCGCAAAGCGTGACGATAACGCTCTGGGCGGAGTTGGTGTCGATTATAGCGCTGACGATATTGTCGTAATATTTTTCTTTGTTTATATCGTAATCGGTGTTGAATAATTCTTCTATTATATATGCAAAATCCTTCGGCAGCGCCTTGCGCACCTTGCTGCGCGAATACTTGCGCGCCGTGTGGCGGCAAAGCTGGCAAAGCCTGTGAAGCATAACGCGATACCAATCCGCCATGCCGTCCGGGTTTTGCGCCTTGGCCTCGGCCAGCTTCTCCTGCGGATAGTAAACGAGCGCCGCCAGCGCGCGCCGCGCGTCAACGGTGATGGTGTTTACAAACACGTCCTCTATCTTTTCGTACACAGCGCCTGAGGCATTGTTGAGTATGTGCAAAAACGCCTCGTGCTCTCCGTGCAGGTCGCTCATGAAATGCTCGGTGCCCTTTGGCAGATTGAGTATGGCATTGAGGTTGATTATCTCCGCGCTCGCCTGTCTTATCGTGGGATATTCCCGCGCAAGCAGGCGGAGATAACTTACGTCGCGTTCCGTCTCCATAGCTATTCTCCTTTTTTGCTCAGACATTAGCGAGGCCGGTCAAGCCCCGCCAGGTTTTTTAGTTCCCAAACAGATTCGCTATAGGCCCTACGACCGCGCCAAGATCTTCTATGCTCGCGTTAAGGCCCGCAATATCCACCTTTTCAAGCTCGCCAATGGCGCGGCTCGCGTCCTTGAGCGTAACGTCAAGCCCGGCAAGCGCTTCGTTTATGCCTTTCGTTCCCGTGAGCGCAAGCTCGCTTATTTCATCGGAAATCTTCACGATGTCTATTTTTGTGAGATTGGAGACCACGGCGTTCAAATCGTCTATCGTGGCCTCAAGGCGCGGCATAACGCTTGAAAGCGTCATCACGAGCGCCACCGCTATCACAACCACCGCCAGCGCAAACACGCCCATAAACACCGTGCGCAGCCGCTGCGACTTGGCCTGCTTCATGTTCGCGTCGCGTATCTCAACTAAAAGAGCGGCAAGCTCACCCACTGTAAACGACTTGGCGGGTGCTTCCTGCGGCTTTGCGGCTTCCTTGACCAAGGCGGTAAGCTCCTCGGTGACCGGCGCTTTCTCGGGAGTGTTCAACGGTGCTTCCGACATAATTCTTGCCCTCCATATTTCTTTTTCTTAGACATAACTATTAAAAATGGTTTATATTACAAGGATAACATTTGCTTAGACTTTTTTCAACCTTAGAAACAGGTTGTCACATTCAATCGGAGATTATCTTTCCCAGCTTCTTTGAAAACAATATCGGCATGCCTAAAGCGTAGGCCGCCACGGCCTCTCCTGCGGCTACCGCCGCAGCGCAGATCCAATAGCCGCCCAATTCATAGCCGAAGCTAAGCACCGCGCCCACTATGAGCCCGTTCATTATAATGGGCGGGGCGGGCGCGAGCCAGCGCGAAGCAGCGCGTTTTGCAAGCGCGCGGGTCAAAAGCGCGGCAAGAAGCGTAGCAAGGCTTCCAAACGCCACGTCGTACACGGGCGCGCCCATAACGAGATTGCTCAATAAGCAGCCCACAAAAAGCCCCGGCACCGCGGCCGAAGTGAAATACGGAAGCACGGTGAGCGCTTCGGATACTCTAAGCTGCACCAATCCAAATGAGACTGGCGCGAAAGCAATCGTCAACAATACATAGAGCGCCCCTATAAGAGCGCCCTTTGCAAGCTTTCTTGAGTTCATTATTTGGCGGCGAGGTATTCGTTTATCTTGACGCAAAGCGCGTCCACGTCTATGCCGTGCACCGCGCAGGCCTGCTCAAGATTTTCGCCGTGAGCCATTATGCAGCCCAGGCAGTGCATGCCGGCGGCCATGAGGATATTGGCTATGCCCTCGTCAACGCCGATTATGTTTTCAATAGTCATGCTCTTATCGATAGTCTTTGCCATTTGTGTGCTCTCCTTTTCCGTATTGATTTTATTATAAAGCGGCATAGCTTATTTTGCAATATTCTTGCGCAAGTTATGAGCGTCCTCAAAAACGGTTAAAATTTCACAAATGCGCTATATTTCCAACATTGACACCCGCGCGCATACGGGCTAATCTAGGCTTATGATTATAGCTTTCGCTTGTGAAAGCTTCCTGTTACTGGAATTGAGACTGTTTTTGCGTCAGCAAATATCGTCAACGAAGCGCTCGTTTGCCTTCCGCGACGAAAACCACAAAACGGGGTATGCAAGACGAAGTCTTTCATGCTTAGCACACTGCGAGGTTCTATAAATGAATATATGTCTACTAAACGATTCGTTTCCGCCGGTCATAGACGGCGTTGCGAATACGGTGGTCAACTACGGCAGAATAATCCAGCAGAATTACGGCGGCGCGTGCGTGGTGACCCCGCAATATCCCGGCGCTGTGGACAACTATAATTTCGACGTTTTGCGCTACGCCAGCCTTGATACCGAGAAGCTTTTTGGCTATCGCGCGGGCTATCCGTTCGATTCAAACGTCCTATTGGAGCTCGACAGGAAGGGCATACAGCTTCTGCACTCTCACTGCCCGTTTGTCTCCACGCTCATGGGGCGCACGCTTCGCGAGACGTTTAACGTGCCGCTCATAACCACATATCACACCAAATTCGATATAGACATAGCCAACGCCATCAATTCCGAGGCGCTTCAGGCGACTGCGCTCAAATTCCTCGCCACCAATCTTGAGGCGTGCGACGAGGTGTGGGCGGTGAGCCGCGGCGCGGGCGAAAGCCTGAGAAAGATAGGCTATACGGGCGATTATATCATCATGGAAAACGGCGTTGACCTGCCGCGCGCGCGAGTTGACGCAAAAGCTGTCGCAGCCGTGAGCAACGCGCACCTTTTGACGGACGGGGCGCCGGTGTTCCTTTTCGTAGGACGCCTGATGTGGTATAAGGGTATCCGCATAATTCTCGACGGGCTCGCCAAGCTAAGAGCGCGCGGGCGCAAATTCCACATGATATTCATTGGCTCAGGCGGCGATACGGACGAGATAGTGGCGTATGCCGATAAGCTCGGCTTGGGCGGAAGCGTCATTTTCAC
>CAZZNN010000157.1:0-4745 GCA_964655605.1 uncultured Oscillospiraceae bacterium | reverse complement strand
GCGGACTTTTAGCGGTCATAATAGAGCGGCTCGTATATAATCCGCTTCGCAAGCGCCATGCGCCTTCGCTTTACTTCATCATCAGCGCAATGGGCGCGTCGATATTCCTTGAGAATTTCGTGATCGCCACCATTGACGGCACACCCCGCAACTATCCCGTTATCTTCGACAACAGCGTCAGCATAGGCGGACTTTCCATCGGCGTTGACAGCCTATTGATGATAGGCGTGAGCGCCGTAGCGCTGCTCGTGCTGATGTTTATAATACAAAAGACGAAGATAGGTCTTGCCATACGCGCCTGTTCCTACAACGAAAAGGCGTCAACGCTCATGGGCGTGAACTCAAGCCTTGTTATTTTCACGGTATTCCTCATGGGCGGCGTGCTGGCGGGTTTTGCCGGCATGCTCTACGGTATGCGCTTCATAGTTAAGCCCACGATAGGCCAGGTTACAAACAAATCCTTCGTGGCGGCTGTGTTCGGCGGGCTGGGCTCGCTGCCGGGCGCTATTCTCGGTTCGCTTCTTTTAGGCATAATGGAGATATTCATTGCCTCTTGGAATTCAACGCTGCGCGACCTGTTCGTGTATGCGCTGCTAATATTGGTCTTGGTCATAAAGCCCTCGGGGCTAATGGGCAAGGTCACAGAAGACAAGGCGTAAGGGGGAGAGATAATGAGCTGGTATTATATCGAAGGCATACTCATACAATCCTCGTACACGCTTTTGATCGTGCTCGGCCTATCCATACTCACAGGCTACACGGGCATGTTCTCATTCGGTCACGCGGGCTTTGTGTGCATAGGCGCTTATGTTTCCGTTATATGCACAATGGCCTTTGACCTTCCTTATGTGGTGGGCCTTTTGATGGGCGGCCTCGTGTCGATGTTACTCGGCTGGGGGCTTGGGCGAATAACGCTCAATTTGAAAGGAGACTACTTCTGCATTGCGACGCTGGGCGTTGGCGAGGCGATACGCTTGATTTTCAATAATCTCCAGTTTAGCTGGGATATAAACGGCAAGACCTTTGCGCTCGACGGCGCTAAGGGCATAGCGAGCATACCGCTTAACACCACATTCATTTCATCGCTGATAATCGTGGTGCTATTCGTCGCGGCGACGGCGTTCCTGGTCAACTCAAAGCACGGCCGCTGCATGCTCGCAATACGCGAGAATGAGCTTGCCGCGCAGATGAGCGGAATAAACACCTTCAACTATAAAATGCTCGCAATGTGCATGAGCGCTCTGTACGCCGGCATAGCGGGCGGCATGATGGCGCATTACTTCGGCTATTTGCAGCCCAAGATGTTTATGATGGTGAAATCCACGGAATACACCATAATGGTCATATTCGGCGGCATGGGCTCCATAACGGGCTCGGTAGTCGGCACGCTGCTGCTTTGCGCGCTGCCGGAGCTTCTCCGCGCGGTGGGCGATTGGCGCCTGGTGTTCTACGGCCTTGCGGTCATAGTGATAATGATAGTGCGTCCAATGGGTCTTATGGGCGGCAAAGAGCTGCACGTAGGCAGGTTTGTTAATAAGCTTATAAGCAAAATAACCAAGAAGGGCGGCACCCCGCCCACAGGAGACGGCGGCGACGACGACGAAGCCGCTCCCATTGAAGCGAGCAAGGAGGTGGAAAAATGAGCGAGCGTATTCGTGACGAAATAGTGCTTGAGCTAAATCATGTAACAAAGCGCTTCGGCGGCCTCACCGCCGTTGGCGACGTATCCTTTAAAATTCGCAAGGGCGAGATATACGCGCTCATAGGCCCCAACGGCGCGGGCAAGACCACCATATTCAATCTTATCACCGGCGTTTACGCGCTCACCGAGGGCGAGGTTAAATTCCTCGATAAGCACGTTATAGCGCGCGGCGAGATAAGCTTTGATAAGGACGGCAAGGAAGTGAAGCACCATAAGGCCCTGCAGCTCATGCCATACGACATAATGTCAAAGGGCATGGCGCGAACCTTCCAGAATATCCGCCTTTTCAAGAGCGAAACGGTTTTTAACAACGTTCTCACCGCCTGTCATGCGGACGCTGACTACAATGTTTTTCAAAGCCTGTGGCGCTGGAATATAGGCCCCAAGTGGCTTAGAAAATATCGCATAGAGGAAGCGGAGCTTCGCAAAAAGACCGAGGAGCTGCTAAAGATAATGGGTATATGGAAGTATCGCGACATGATAGCCGCGAACCTGCCTTACGGCCAGCAGCGCAAGCTTGAGATAGCGCGCGCGGTGGCCGCGTCGCCCACGCTCCTGCTCCTTGACGAGCCCGCCGCGGGCATGAACCCCGAAGAAACGATAGCGCTCATGGGGCTTATAAAAGAGGTTCGCGACAGGTTTGACCTTACTGTGCTCATAATAGAGCATCACATGGACCTTATTATGAACGGCTCGGACAGGATATTCGTGCTCAACTTCGGCAAACCCTTGGCCGAGGGCACTCCCGACGAGATACAGAATAATCCCGAGGTCGTAGAGGCGTATCTTGGAAAGGAGGAAGAGACTGATGGCGATGCTTGAGATCCGTGACCTAAACGTATTTTACGGCGGCATCCACGCGCTGCAGGGCATATCGCTCGAGGTTGACGAGGGGCAGATAGTGTCCATAATCGGCTCGAACGGCGCGGGCAAGTCCTCCATGATGAACTCCATTGCGGGGCTTGTGAAATATAAGTCCGGCGAGATAACCTATAAGGGCGAAAAGCTTCCGGCGCAGGCGAATAAAATAGTTAAGACCGGTATATGCCAGGTGCCTGAGGGCCGCTTGATATTCGCAAACCTCACCACGCTTGAAAACCTTCGCATGGGCGCGTATCTGCGCGCGGACAAGGAAAAGATACAAAGCGATTTAAAGCGCGTATACGAGCTTTTCCCGCGTCTTGAGGAGCGCAAGGATCAGATAGCGGGCACGCTCTCGGGCGGCGAGCAGCAAATGCTCGCTATGGGACGCGGCATAATGTCCTCCCCGGACCTTATAATGCTCGACGAACCCTCCCTCGGCCTCGCGCCTCTTTTGGTCAACACCATATTTGACATAATAAAAGAGATAAAGGCCATGGGCAAGACAATACTCCTCGTTGAGCAGAACGCGCTAAAGGCGCTCAGCGTTGCCGACAGGGCGTATGTGCTGGAGCAGGGCCGCATAACGAACAGCGGCACCGGCAAGGAGCTTTTGGGCGACCCGAAGATAGCGGAAGCATATTTGGGCAAGAAAAAATAAGCTTAAAGTGTAAACTCAATAGCGGCCTATCGTCAGATGGGCCGCTATATTGCATTAAAGGAGCGGAATTATGATACTGCAAACCACAAGGCTCAGCCTTCGCCAAATGACCAATGCCGATTATCCGGCGCTGAGCAAAATACTTCAGGACGAGGACGTGATGTATGCCTATAACGGCGCGTTTTCAGATGTGGAAACGCAGGCGTGGCTCGACAGGCAGCTTGAGCGCTATGCTAAATTCGGCTTTGGACTGTGGGCGGTCGAGCTCAAGGAAACGGGCGAGATGATAGGCCAGTGCGGCTTGACTATGCAGCGGTGGAAAGCTGAGACGGTGCTCGAGGTGGGCTATCTTTTTCAAAAGGCGTATTGGCATAAGGGATACGCCTCGGAGGCCGCCGCCGCCTGCCGCGATTACGCGTTTTTAGAGCTCGGCGCGGACAAGGTGTATTCAATAATAAGGGATAGCAATCTCGCCTCGCAAAACGTGGCCAAGCGCAACGGCATGAGCCTAAAGGATACGGGACTTATAAAGCATTATCGCGGCGCGGACATGCCTCACCTGCTGTTTTGCGTGGAGCGCAAAGCCTAAGCTCGCGCGGCCCAAGCCCCCGTGCGCGGCGCAGCCAGTGCGGCGTACCCCGTGCGCGGCGTACCCCGTGCGCGGGGGCGGATCATTGCGCGGCGCGGCTTCTAAGCTCGCGCGGCGTTACGCCAAATTCGCCGCTGAACCTTTTGATAAAATAGCTTAGGTGGTTGAAGCCGCACGCCGCAGCTACATCGGATACGCTCATGTCCGTGCCGCTTAGAAGGCCGCGCCCGACCTCCAGGCGGTATCTTATCAGAAAATCTATGGGCGACTGCCGGGCATACTTTTTAAAAAGCAGGCAGCACTTGGAGCGGCTCACATTCGCGCTTGAGGCTATATCCTCGAGCGTTATGGGATAGGCATAATTGCCATAGATAAAAGAAACCATCTTTTTTTGCAATATAAGATCCGTCGCCGCCCGCGCTTCGCCCGTGATAAGCCCGCTCTCAAGGGCGCGGCCATATACCAGACGCCATAGCTCAAACAGGCGCGCGACCGCGCCGAATTCATAATCCCCTCCCTCGCCGCCTTGGAGCATTATTTGCTCCTGCCAAGCCGCGAGCGCCTCCGTGCCTGTTTCGCCGCGCGCGAAATGCAGATATTCAAGCTTGGCGCTCTCAAGTATGGGGGATAGATACTTGGCGGTGGTGAAGGCGTTTATCATCAGCAGCGACGGGTGAAAGAGTATGCAGGAAAAATAGCAGTCCGCGCCGCCGTTTGAATAGCCGTAGTGCATCTGGCGCGAGTTTATCACAATGCTCTCGCCTGGCAAAAGCAGAGTCTTTTTGCCGTTAACATCATAATTCATCTCGCCCTCGATAACGCAGATCAGCTCCACGTCCTCATGCCAGTGGCAAAGCGCCTTCATATCCGGATAGTATGAAAGGCGGCCGTATTTCATATAGAGCGGCAGCTTTGGATTATCATAATGAACT
>CAZZNN010000156.1:250-4774 GCA_964655605.1 uncultured Oscillospiraceae bacterium | reverse complement strand
CCACGCTCATGGCTACAAAGCTTTGGGGCGAGGGGTCGGTGGGCTATATGACTATCATTGTAACGATAGTTGTTTTCCTCATTGCCGAAATGCTGCCAAAGCGCTTTGCAAAGGCGTGCAATGAAAAGCTCGCCATGGAGGTGGCAGGCTCGCTCATATTGCTCATGAAGCTTTTAACGCCTATATCCTTCTTTTTCACAAAGCTTTCAGAGCTTGTGGCAAAGCCGCGCGACGACGATGAGGAGGAGCCCACAGTCACAGAGGACGAGCTATACGATATAATCGAAAACATAGGCCAGGAGGGCGCTTTAGACGAGGAAAAGACGGAGCTTGTGAAAAGCGCGCTCGAGTTTTCAGATAGGCTCGCCAGCGACGTTATGACACCGTGGGATAAGGTGCTCTACGTGCGCGCGAACGAGGAGCTTGACTCAATTCGCCAAAAGATAGTGACGCACGGCATATCACGCTGGCCGGTGGTGGACGGCGAAAACAATGTGGTGGGCATATTGCAGATACGCCGCTTCCTGCGCGCATATTTAAGAAATGGCCGCGTGCGCCTCAAAACTGCCATGGACGATGCGCATTTCGTGCGCGCCGACTCGCCCATCGACGAATTGCTCTCAACCATGAGCGCCAATAAAACGCATATCTCGATAGTGCTAAACGGCGAAGGCAAAACGCTAGGCATTATCACCGTTGAGGATATACTTGAGGAGCTAGTTGGCGAGATATACGATGAAGACGATAAAGTTGCCGCCGAAGGCGAGCAGAGCGAGGAGAAAACGCCGGAGGCTTTGAGCGGGGTGAGCGCGTGATGGGTATTTGGAATTATTTAGCCATCGCCGCTTTGCTGCTGCTCTCGGCATTCTTCTCAGGAAGCGAGATAGCCTACGCCTCGATAAGCGAATATAAGCTAAGGAGCGCCAGTGAGGACGATAAAAGCCTTATAATGCGCCTTGTCAGCTATATTCACGCCTCGTATGACGATGCGCTTACCACCATATTGATAGGCAACAATCTCGTCAACATAGCCGCGTCGAGCGTGGCGACGGTGATAGCCATATCGCTTATGGGCGACGATGGCGCCGCCGTGGCGACGGGCGTTATGACGCTTTTGATACTCACCTTTGGCGAGATACTGCCAAAGATCCTCGCGAGCCGCACGCCGATGAGCTTTGCGCGCCTCGTTTCGCTGCCGCTTCGCGCGCTGATGTTTATTTTAAAGCCGGTGACGTGGCTGTTGTCAAAGCTTGTAAAGCTCGTGTCGCATATATGGGAAAAGCAGGCGGAGACGGGGCCGAGCGTCACGGAGGACGATCTTGAGAGCATTATAGAGACCGTTGAGGATGAGGGCGTTATAGACGAGGAGCGCTGCGACCTTTTGCAGAGCGCGCTCGATTTTGACGATGTGCTCGCCTACGAGATAATCACCCCGCGAGTCGATCTCGTGGCGATAGATATTGAGGAGGCGGACGCGGAGATTAAAAAGCTCGCGCAGACCTCGCCATACACGCGCATACCCGTCTATGAGGATACGGTAGACAATATAATTGGCATATTGCACCTTAATCACTATTTAAAGCTGCTTGCGGAGGGCGAAAGCCCCGACGTTAGAAAGGTGATGATGCCCGTGAACTTCGTGCACAAAACTATGGCGCTGCCGGAAGTTTTAAAAACCATGAAAAAGCGCGGCTGCCACATGGTTGTCGTCACCGATGAATACGGCGGGACTATGGGCGTACTCACAATGGAGGACGTTTTGGAGCAGCTTGTTGGCGAGATCTGGGACGAATCGGACGTGATAGAAACCGAGTTCAATCAAATATCGGACGATACCTACGAGGCCGACGGCGATATGCGCATAGAGGATTTTTTTGAGGAGCTCGATATAGACGACCGGGATTTTGACGACGATAACGCCACCCTGGGCGGCTGGGCGATAGAGATGCTCGGCGGTTACCCCAAGGTGGGCGACACGTTTGAATATAAAAATCTCTTTATCACGGTGAAAAAGCTGCAAAATTTAAGGGTGCTAAAGCTGCTCGTTAAGGTGCTGCCTGTGGAAGATGAGCAAGAGGATATAATTTAGCAGCGGCGGCAGGCTCAAGGGAGCCCGCCCTACAAAAACGCTCCCCGAACCCTTATGGGTTCGGGGAGCGTTTCAGCTTATTCTACAACTCAACCCCGTTTAGCTTCAAAAGCGCCCTCGCGCTCTCCACCGAATCAACGCCCGTCTTATTTTTTATGGGCGCGAATTCCTTCTCACGCACCACCTCAAATGGCAGGCATGAGGGCAAAAGATGTATCATATCGAGCACGAGCGTTTCATATTTGTGGCCATTGGGCTTATCGGGCGTTATCAGCGCGCCAAAAGAGTCTATATGCGCAATCTTTTTTTCAACTATGTGCAGCGGCATGTGCTTTTTTAGTATCCCCTCAAGCGCACAGACGCTGAAAAGATAGTTGAGTATAACGCCGAAGTTATAGGCGGGTTCGCCGTTTTCGTCCTTGGCCGAGGCGAGCTCGTCCGTAAGCTCGTAATATTCTATTATAGATGGCTTGCCGTCCTCAAGGCACATAACGCCCACCTTTTCGTCCGGCGCGCACTTCCTTATCACCTTCGCGCCAACATCGCATTGCCTTGCTATCGTAGCGCCGATGAAAAGCGGGTCGCATATACGCTGGAGCACATTGTCAACCGCGAAAACGTTTAGCCACTCAATGCCCTTTGCGTGCGCAATATTGAGCATGCCGGCCTTCGCCATAGATGAAAACCACCCGCCGTTGCCGTTTGGCGATGTGGCTATGCGGTTTTTCGCCTCCATAAAGAGCTTGCCCGAATAATCGGTCGCCGGAGCCATATCCTGCATGAAAAAGTGGACGTGCGCGCCGTCATAGCCGAAGAAATCATGCGCCTCAAAGAATGAAACCGTGTCGGCATGATTTTTGTCGCTCGTCATAATAAAAAGCTCTATAGGCGCGCCCGCCTCGCACGTAACGTCCATAAGATTAGCTATGAGCCGCTCAAAAATATAAACGGGCTTATTTAACCCAATGTCGCACGCGCCTTTCGGGCCTTGTATGCCAAGCCGCGTGCCCATGCCGCCCGCCAGCAGCACAGCGCCCGCCTTGCCCCGCCTTATCGCCTCGATGCCCGCCGTGCGGAAATCCTTGGCGTTTGCCGCTATCTCATTTAGCGTCATGGCGCGTATGGGCGATATTTCGCCGCGCTCGCCGCCCGATTTTTCAGCGTTGGCAAGCATGGCAAAATCAATATCGTCTATCTGCGCTATAAGCTCAGCCTGCTCTATGGCGCTAAGCTCGCTATAATAGCTTAAAACGTGCGTCTGGCCGTATTTTTCAAGCTTTTCGTATGCTTCCTCGTAAGTCATAGACCCCTCATTTCCCAAGTATGTCGCGCGCAACTATTATGCCAGTCACGCTCGCCTGCATTAGCCCGCGCGTTATGCCCGCGCCGTCGCCTATGGCGTAAAGGCCGGGAACCACCGTCATGAAGCGATTGTCAACATCGAGCTTGCAGGAATAAAATTTCACCTCCACGCCATATAGCAGCGTGTTGCGCGAATAAAGCCCCGGCGCGAGCTTGTCAAATGCGCGCAAAGCTTCTATTATGCTCGTTAAATGCCTGTGCGGCAGCACGAAGGAAAGATCGCCAGGCACGGCGGTCTTGAGCGTTGGTATGGTGGTGGATTTTGCAAGGCGCGAAGCGTCCGTGCGGCGGCCAAGCAAAAGGTCGCCAAGGCGCTGCACCATTATTCCGCCGCCGGTGAGCATATTGCCCACCTGCGCTATATAGTTGCCAAAGCGGATAGGCTCGTTAAAGGGCTGCGTAAAGCGCGTGCTCACAAGGAGCGCAAAATTGGTGTTTTCAGTGCGCAGCGCCTTATCGTTGTAGCTGTGGCCGTTTACAACGGCTATGCCGCCCTCGTAATGCTCCTCGCTCACAAGCCCGCCCGGATTCATGCAGAAGGTGCGCACCTTGCTCTCAAACGTATCCGAGTAATAAACCAGCTTCGCCTCATATAAATGCTGCGTAAGCCCGTCCATTATGGAATTGGGGCACTCGACGCGCACGCCGATGTCAACCTCGTTATTGGTGAGGTTTATGCCGAGAAACCTTGCCTCGTCCTGAAGCCACTGCGCGCCCCCGCGTCCCGGCGCGAGCACAACGTGCTCTGAATACGCCTCGCTTGTTTGCCCTTGCGATGAATAGCGTATGCCCGCCGCGCGTCCGTCTTCTATTATTATGTGCTCCGCCGCGGTCGACGGCAGAAATGTAAAGCCATCGTGAGTGCTAAGCTCGGTGTACATATTTTCAAGCACGACGGCGCTATATTCCGTGCCCATGTGCCTTACGGGGCAGCGCACGAGATGAATGTTGTGCTTGCTCGCCTCATAAGCTATCTGAGCAACCATTGGGTCGTTGCGGCCGTGTACGGTGTCGGGCGCGCCAAAACGCGTATAGATGGTGTCCGCGTAATCTATAAGCTTTTGCGCGTCGTC
>CAZZNN010000156.1:0-240 GCA_964655605.1 uncultured Oscillospiraceae bacterium | reverse complement strand
GTTGCCGCCCACCTCGTGGGAAAGCGAAAGCTTGCCGTCCGAGAAAGCGCCAGCGCCCGCCCAGCCGCTCATTATGGCGCATGGCTTGCAGTTTACACACTTGCCGGTTATGCGCGCGGGGCATTTGCGCTCGGAAATGGCCTTGCCCATGTCAACGAGCAGCACCTTGGCGCTTGGTTCGTGCTCATATAATTCAAGCGCTGTGAATATGCCCGCCGGGCCCGCCCCGACGATTATCAC
>CAZZNN010000155.1:0-4795 GCA_964655605.1 uncultured Oscillospiraceae bacterium | reverse complement strand
CACAAATTGCTTCTCGCGCTCCCACGCCACCTTAACTGGCTTCACCGCAAGATTGCTAAGGAGCAGGCTTATCAAAAACAGCGCCGGAAACGCCGCCGCGCCAATAAACAGCGAAACTGTGAAGAAACTGCTCATGGTGGTCTTTTCACGCTCAAGATCCACAAACGCTATGCGTATGCAGTCGCCCTCGCGGCGCAGTTTATAGCGCAGCGAGTATTTTTCAATAACGCCCTCGGTTTTTTCGCTTGCTTCATAAGCTATGCGCGCCGCGTCGGCCACGGTTTCGTCGGCTATGGTAACCTCGCTCGTATCGGTGTCTATTATTCGGCCGCTTGGGCTTAACAGCACGCTGAATGTGGCGGTAACGTGTATGTTGGCGCGCGCTTGTGCTGCCGCGTCGGAATATTTTGGCTTCACGTTTGTTGAAGTGGGCGCGTTTGATTGCGAGGCTGCGGCAGCTGCCATGTTCGGCGCTATTTGCGGCTTTATCTGCGCTATGCCCGCGCGCTGGTCGAGCACGCGCGTGAGCGAGCCGCGGCTGTCTTGAATGGCGGCGGAATAGGTGTTCACAGCTATCACCGCGAACACTACTATGAGCACAAGGCTCGCAAGCGACATATTTATTAGTATCAGCTTACGCCTGAGCGTTTTTATCATCAGCTTCGACCTCCAGTCTGTAGCCGAGCTTTCTTAGCGCCGCTATATTCACCCTTGAGCCAAGATAGAATAGCTTCTTGCGCAAAAATGATATGTACGCCTCCACATTATTATCCGCCGCGTCCGACTCGGCGCCCCAAACGCGCTCGAGCAGCTCGTCCTTTGACACCACGCCGCGCTTTGTGGACATGAGCATTTTTAGCACCTCAAATTCCTTGTGCCCAAGATGCACGCTCTTTGCGCCGCAGGAAAGGTCGCCGGAGCTTAGATCGAGCTTTATGTCAAAGGCTTCCATTTCTTCTATCACAACGCCGCCCTGCCTGCGCGATACCGCGCGCATACGCGCGAGCAGCTCCTCGGGCGCAAAGGGCTTTGTCATGTAATCGTCAGCGCCGCAGTCCAGCCCGCGCACCTTGTCGGACACCTCGTCGCGCGCGGTGAGCAGGAGCACGGGCGTGTCGTTCTTGGCGCGCCGCATTTGCTTAACCACCTCAAAGCCATTCAGCTTTGGCAGCATAACGTCCAGCACGATAACGTCGTATTGGGCGTTCATGGCATAGTAAAGCGCCTCCTGCCCGTCGTGGACGGCGTCGGCCACAAATTTCTGCTCCTTCATTATCTCAAGCAGCGCGTCGCAAAGGCGCGGCTCGTCTTCAACTATCAAAATTCGCATAACTACAGCCCCTTCATGCTTTGATTATATTATCTAAATTATCCATCTGCAAGGATTGTATAGCGCAAACCTTAAATTATGCTGAACCCACGGCTTTCAGCCAGTTTTAAGGTATGCGCTGTAGTATTAGCGCGTCGAAGCAAGAAGGGGGCAAGTTTTGTGGCTATCCTCGCCGCTCTCGCTGAAGATATTTACCACCCTCAATTCCGAAGAAAGGAGGCTTTCGTAAACGAAAGCTATGGTTATAAGTTTGAAAGTAAACTTTCAAACTAACGTTTTGAGGCTTTATCCGCCGAGTGCGGCGGATATTTTGCTAAAGCAAAACCACCCTCAATTCCGAAGAAAGGAGGCTTTCGTAAACGAAAGCTATGGTTATAATTATGAACGACGTTTTTATGCGAAACGAGAAAAAATATGTGCTTAGCGAAAAGCAGTATCGCGCTTTGATGCGCGTGATAGAGAAATATATGCGTGAGGACAGCTTTGGCAAGTATTGCGTGCAGAGCCTTTATTACGATACGCCGGATAGGGAGCTGATAATAAACTCCATCAGCAAGCCCATTTTTAAGGAGAAGCTTCGCCTGCGCCGCTATTCGCCGCTTTCGCGTGCGGCCGCTCCCAATAAGCAGAGCGAGGTTTTCATGGAGCTCAAGCGCAAGTTTAACGGCGTTGTGTATAAGCGCCGCGCGAAAATGACGCTTGGCGAGGCGGAGCGCTTTATCGAGAGCGGCGTTTATTCAGGCGAAAGGGAGAATGAGCAGATAATAAATGAGCTTGAGTATTTTGTGAAATTCTATTCGCTTGAGCCCGCCATGTTTATCGCGTGCGACCGCCGCGCGTATCACAGCCCCACCGACGCGCTCCTTCGCATGACGCTCGACGCCAATATTCGCTATCGCGCGGACGATCCGTGCTTTTTGGAAGGAACGGGCGGCAAAATGCTGCTGCCGCCTTGCCAAAGGCTGCTTGAGATCAAAACGGGCGAGGCCATGCCTATGTGGCTCGTTGAAACGCTTGAAAACGAAAAAATCTATCCGCAGACGTTTTCAAAATATGGAAATGCTTATACAAAAGAACTTATGAATGATACATTAGGAGGAATTATCTGTGCTTGAAAGTATTTTATCATCTGTAGCCTCGGCCACGACGGCCGTTTCAATGAGCGAGCTTCTTATCTGCACCGCCGTGTCCGTGGGCCTTGGCGTGCTGACGGCGCTCATGTATATGTATAAAAACAAATATTCAAAAAGCTTCGTGCTGACGCTTGCGATATTGCCAGCCATAGTGCAAATTGTTATAATGCTTGTGAATGGCAATCTGGGCACGGGAGTTGCGGTGATGGGCGCCTTCAGCCTGGTGCGCTTCCGCTCTGCGCCGGGCAGCGCGAGGGAGATAACGAGCATATTCCTCGATATGGCCATAGGTCTCGCAACGGGCATGGGCTATATAGGCATTGCGGTTATTTTTCTTATAATAATAGGCATAGTCAACCTTGCGCTCACGAGCGCGCGCTTTGGCGAAAGCAAGGGAGTGGTGAGGGAGCTTCGCGTAACTATACCGGAGAGCCTCGATTATACCGATGCTTTCGATGATATTTTTGCCGAGAACACGTCGAAATTTGAGCTCGTTCGCGTTAAAACGAGCAATATGGGCAGCCTCTTTGAGCTAAAATATGAGGTGACGCTAAAGAAGCCAGAATGCGAAAAACGCATGATAGATTCAATTCGCTGCCGCAACGGCAATCTGGCCGTGAGCAGCTCGCGCGCAAGCGCTGTGAAGGAGGAACTATGAAACGCATTATAGCATTGCTCATTACGCTATTGCTTGCCGCAGCGGTGTGCGCCTGTCAGGGTGGCCTTCCTACGGATAAGCCGAATGTGGATATGCCGGAGCCAACGCTCATTAGCCAAGCGCCTGTGAGCGCCGCCCAAAACGTCGATACCGGCGAGTACGACGCGTCGAACGCCACATATATTTCACTTGCGGACGGCAATATCGATGTGCAGGGAAATGGCGTTTTGCTATCTGATAATTTTGTTACCATAGCGGACGCGGGTGTTTTTGTTGTCACCGGCAAGCTTTCAGACGGCTACATTTTAGTTGACGCCGATAAGACGGACGAGGTGCAGCTCGTATTAAACGGCGTTGACATAGCCTCGTCAAGCTATGCGGCAATAGCTGCCATGCAGTCCGACAAGCTCACGATAACGCTTGTTACCGGCTCAATAAATTCGCTTAGCGACGGCAAGACCTACACCGTGGAGACGGAGGAGGCAAACGGCTGCATATTCAGCAACGACAACATTATTTTCGATGGCGGCGGCACGCTCAATATCGTTGGCAATTTCAATAACGCCGTCGCTTCGGACGACGATATAAAGGTCAAGTCAGGCACGCTGAACCTTTCCTGCGTCAACGATGCGCTCAACGCCAATGAGAAAATAAGGGTATTGGGCGGCACGGTGAATATATCCGCCGGCGACGACGCGGTTCATGCGGACGAGCTGCTCGAGGTATCGGGCGGCGAGCTGAATATAACTCAAAGCTATGAGGGACTTGAGTCCGCCGCGATAGATATTTCGGGCGGCGTGGTGAATATAGTTTCAAGCGACGACGGCATGAACGGCGCGGGCGGAGTTGACGCCTCAGGCACGGCCGCGGCTTCGGCCGGCGATGCAAAGTCCGGCCGGGGCAAGGATATATTCGCAAGCGACGGCTCAAGCATAACGATATCCGGCGGCATAGTGAATATTGACGCCGGTGGCGATGGCATAGATTCAAACGGCTCGTTCATTATGACCGGCGGCGAGGTTTATGTGTCCGGCCCGACGAACGATGGCAACAGCCCGCTTGATTACAATGGCTCTGGCACTATTTCCGGGGGAATACTCGTGGCGGCGGGCAGCGCGGGAATGGCGCAGAGCCTGACGGCCCAGTCAGAGCAGTGCGTGGTGATGATAACCTATTCTAAGGAGCAGCAGCCGGGCGACACGATAGCTTTAATGAACGCCTCAGGCGAAACTGTTGTTTCGTATGCGCCCGTTAAGGAATACATTTCGGCGGTGCTCAGCGCGCCGGGGCTTATAAAGGGCGGCGTTTACACGCTCTACAGCGGCGAAGCAAAGCTTATGGAATATACCCAGACCGACGCCGCCATGAGGCTTTCAGACACCGGCGAAGCGCAAAGCGGCGGCATGATGGGCGGAGGAATGCCCTCAGGCGGCAGGCCGGATAATATGCAGCCAGGTTCCGCAACAAATGCGCCCCAGCCGCCCACAGGCTCCGCAACGAACGCGCCGCAGCCGGGAGGCGGCATGATGGGCACCCCACCTGACGGCATCCCGCCCGACGGCGCGCCGTCCGAGCCGCCAACGGGGAATTAACATGTTGCTTGAAACACCCCTGTAGGGCGGGGGCTTGCTCCCGCCGCCTGCGCACTGCCGCAACATCATGCCGCATAACGCG
>CAZZNN010000154.1:0-4823 GCA_964655605.1 uncultured Oscillospiraceae bacterium | reverse complement strand
GCGGGCTGAGGCTTGCCGCACTCGGCGCAGAATTTGCCCGTGTTCACAGCGCCGCAAGCGCATTTCCAGCCGCCCTGCGCCGCCGGCGCGGCCTGCTGGGGCTGCTGCTGATACTGCGGGGTTTGACCCATTTGATATAGGTTCTGGGCGTTCATGCCGCCCGCGTTCTGCGCCATATTCATGCCCGCAAAGGCCATGAACGCGCCGCTTCCTTCGTTGGCCGCGGCGGATTTCATCGCCTCCGCCTGCGCGCCCACCAAATGCGCCGCCGCCATATTGGGGTTGCGGAACACGGCGCTCTTCTGGAGCTCCTTGATGGTGTTTTCATCTTCCTCGTTGGCGGAAACGGAGTTCACGCCGAAGGACACCACGCTCACGCCGCGAAGCTGCGCCCATTTCTTTGAGAGCACCTCGTTTAGCGCGTCGGCCATCTCAACTGTGTGGCCGGGGAGCGCGGAGTATCTAATGCCCATTTCGCTAATGCGCGCGAACGCGGGCTGGAGCGCCGTTAGAAGCTCGCTCTTGAGCTGACTGTCAATATTTTCGCGGGGATAATCGCTCTCCACATTGCCGCAGACATTTTTGTAGAAAAGCATGGGGTCGGATATTTTATAGGAATATTCACCGAAGCATTTTATGCCTATATCCATATCAAGACCTATGTTTTTATCCACCACGCGGAACGGGACGGGGTTGGCCGTGCCGTATTTATTGCCGATTATCTCTTTTGTGTTAAAGAAGTATACGCGCTGATCCTTGCCGGTGTCGCCGCCGAAGGTGAAGCGCTTTTTAAGCGTTTCCCAAGAGCCCTTGAGCCCCTGGCCAAAGCCGCCGTAAAGCATTGTGGGTTCGGTGGAGCTGTCCCACACGAATTCGCCCGGCTCGGCGCAGAATTCGGCTATAGCGCCATTGTCAATTATCATCATGCACTGGCCGTCGTTTACGGCCACTATCGAGCCGTTTGATATTATGTTCGGCTCCGCCTTGGTGTTGGTGGAACGCCTATCGCTCGTGCGCTTTTCGCCCTTGCACGCGAGCACGTTTGCGGGTATTGCCTCACAGTAAAAATATTCTCTCCATTGATCGGCGAGCACGCCGCCTAAAGCGCCTATTCCAGCTTTTAAAAGTCCCATTGCTGTTCCCCTCTCTTAGATTAGTTATTTCTATCATATACTATTTTTTTCGCTATTTCAACATGCACGCCGTACACTCGTGTGAAATTATTGAGACGAATGGCAGGAGCGGAAAATCGCGCCGCTGGTGGAAAAAGACCCCGCCAGATTCGCACGCGCCGCCCCCCGTAGGGCGGGGGCTTGCTCCCGCCGTGGTTGCAGAATCCGCCGCTGGTGGAAAAAGACCGCCGCGGGTTCGCGCCGCAAAACCGTCCGGCCGTGACCCGTCCGCCAGATTCGCACGCGCCGCCCACCGTAGGGCGGGGGCTTGCTCCCGCCGCGATATGCTCCCTAGCCCACTAGCTTCTTTATCATATTCTCAAAAACCTCAAGCTCCTTGGCGGCAAGCTTGCGCTTCACGCCCTCGCTTGAAACGACGTTATTCATAACGCTTATGAGCATATCCACCTGCCCAAGGCTCATCTGCCCCTTGCTGTACTGCGCGAGGTTTCTAAGCGTCACATAATTCAGCTCGCCCGCAAGCTCGCTCTTGCCCTGCTCGTTGCCGCCCAATATGCTCATGGCCGCCTTTGATATTACGCTCACGAAGCTTTTAAGTTCCTCATAGCGCGACAGCTCAAGCATGGTGGTATCCCTCGCGATGGTTATCGCCTTCGGCTTGGCCTCTTTTATCTCAAATGAATAGCTATACGCTATATCGCGGCTCGACGTGCCTATTTCGACCGTGTTTATCCCCGCCGCGGGCACGAAAGCGCCCTGAGCCTCGTCATAATAATTAAACGCCGACATGGGCAGCTCGCACGAAAATTGCTTCGTCTCGCCCGCGCCAATATACAGCCGCTTAAAATAGCGAAGCTGCCTTACCGGCTGCACCGCGTTTTTCTCTCCAAGCCCCGCGTACACCTGCAAAACCTCCGAGCCGTCCCTTTGCGATGTGTTTTTCACGTCGCACGCGACCAAAACCTTATCGCCCTCGCGCGAAATATCAAAGCCGGAAAGCTCAAAGCTTGAATAGCTCAGCCCGAACCCGAACGGATACGCCACGGGCAGCTTCTTCTTATCATAATAGCGGTAGCCTATAAAAATGCCCTCCGCGTATTCAACGCTTAGCTCATCGCCCATATATAAATATGAAGGCGTGTGCTCGATGCATTCAGGATACGTTTCGCCAAGCTTGCCGCCGGGGTTTTCCTTGCCAAAAAGCGTATCGGCTATGGCCTTGCCCGCGCCCTGCCCGGCGAACCCCGCCTGCAAAACGGCGTTCACGTCCGGTATTTCAACGGCGGAGCCCGTCACGAGCACCAGCACCACAGGCTTGCCCGTGCGCTTTAGCTCAAAAATCTCGGCAAGCTGATTTTTCGGAAGCAATATATCGCGCCTGTCAAAGCCCTCGCTCTCCTCCGCGGCGGTAAGTCCCGCGAAATACACCAGCTTATCGGCCTTTTCAACGCACTCCGCCGGAGCGCATGGAAGAAAACTTTTTACGTCGTCTTCCTTCGTCGCGCGGACATGGCTTGAGCCGTTGCCCTGGAAATTGAGCTTTTCAAATAGCGGCCCCGCGAAATACACGCTCTCGTTTTCCGCCAGCGGCAGCGCGCCGTCGTTCTTTAAAAGCACCATCGCCTTTGCGGCAACCCGCCGCGCAAGCTCGTGATGCGCCTTATACGCGCCCGACTCATGCGCACTCGCGTGCTTCGCCTCACACTTTTGGCTAAGCTCTGAAAGCTTTTGATACGCCCTGTCCGCCGCGCGCCCGCTAAGCTGGCCGCTGCGCCTGTCAGCCGTGAGCTTTTTATAGCTTAGCTCGCCCACCGACGGCATTTCAAGGTCGAGCCCCGCGTTTATCGAGGCGGTTATATCGTATACGCCGTACCAATCGGATATTACGGCGCCGTCAAAGCCCCATTCCTCGCGCAGCTTCTTTGTTAAAAGATATTCGCTTTCGCAGCAGTGGACGCCGTTGAGGCGGTTATACGCGCCCATTACCGTCCAGGGTCTCCCTTCCTTCACTATCTCGCGGAACGCCGCAAGATACACCTCCTCAAGCGCGCGCTCCGACGCCACGGCGTTCACGCCCATGCGGAAGCTTTCCTGATTGTTCGCCGCGAAATGCTTAACGCACGCGCCAATGCCCTTTGACTGCACGCCCTTTATATACGCCTTGCCCATCTGCGCCGCAAGGTGCGGGTCCTCGGAGAAATATTCAAAATTGCGCCCGCACAGCGGCGTGCGTTTCATGTTCACGCCCGGCGCCAAAAGCACGTCCACGCCCTGGTCGAGACACTCCTCGCCAATGGCCGCGCCCACCTCGCGCGCAAGCTCCTCGTCCCACGTCGCGCCCAAGGCCGAAAGCGTTGGGAAGCAGGTGGCGGGCAGGCTGTCGTTTATGCCAAGATTATTGCATTCGCCTTTTTGATGGCGAAGGCCGCTGGGACCGTCTGAAAACGTTATTTCCTTGAAGCCAAGTGAATATGTGTGCCAATCGTCGCGCCCGTTGAGCGCGCGAAGCTTATCCTTTGATGAAATATCAGGCATGGGGGCCTCCTTTTTTTGAAATAGTGTGCGGGAAGCTTTCCGCCGCAGCCCGCAGGGAACGCCGCAAACCGCAGTGGCGTTCCGCCGCGGCGCACGGCTATCTATTCTTCCTTTTCGTGCCGCTTATTTATCTCCGCCATCATCATATCGTAATAATCCTCGTCGATGACGAATTTCTTCTTTTGAATGAGCAGCGAGAGCAGCAGCAGCGCTATCGGCACGATAGAAACCGCCGCGCGTATCCAAACGCGCATACCAAGCGTGCTCTTATCGCGGAAATTGAGGTTCGCCGCGCTCTCCTGGCCGCTTTGCAAATCGCCCACCTCGAGCGTGTACTTGCCGCCGTCAACGAGCGCAGAAGGCTCTATATCGCCAAGCCGCCCCACCTCGATATAGCCGTCGCCCGCCTGCTCCATAACCATGGCGTCCTGGAGCGCCGGCACATACTGCGCGTCTATCTGATAATCGCGCATGGCGGCGTCCGCGTCTATTTTGGCGGATACCGAGGCCGCCGCCGCGTTGTACGCGTCCGTGCCTATCTCAAGCGAGTCAAACTCCGCCGCATATTCCTGCAAGGCTTCAATATATTGCGCCTGCTTTGAAGCGCTGTCCATGCGCGCGAAGAAATCGCGCTGCGTTTCAAGCGTGCTTATGCTCTGACTCAAGAGGAACGTGCCCGAAATGGTTAACACGAGCGTAACTATGAGCGTGTGCATGGCGGACGCGAACTTCGCCATAAACGGGCGCAGCGTTGACACCACGGCCTCGTTGCGCTCACCGAATTTATATTCGTTGTATTCAACGCAGTTGGTCATATTTATTATGCTCGCCATGTAGAAAAGCGACTGGCCTGACGATGTTAAAACGAGCATGGCGCAAAGCAGCGGCACGCTGAAGGGCAATATATCCGTCCAGCCCATGAGCGCGATAACAATATAGCCCGCCACGGCCACATAGACGCTTATATTTTGCAGCTTCTTGCGGCCTGTCTTTTTAACGAGCCACGGATAGAGCACGTTTACGAGCACGCTCGATACGCCGTAGGCCACCACCGCGTAGAAATAAAGCGTGCCGTTATAGCCAAGCTCCACATAAAGCAGATTGGCCGCGAGCGCCGTGAGCATGGCGGAGGCGATATTGTAGAAAAGCTGCGAG
>CAZZNN010000153.1:2139-4853 GCA_964655605.1 uncultured Oscillospiraceae bacterium | reverse complement strand
TACGGGTTTTTGCCGAAGCTTCGATGAAATTATAGGCTTCCCCTTGAGGGGAAGCCTTGGGGGCGCAAGCAACCCGGCCGGGTGCGTATAAGCGGCGGGAGCAAGCCCCCGCCCTACGGGGGGGCGTCTATCTGCGCCGCGTAATCGCGGCGGGCTACAGCTTCATGTCGTAGCAATACCAGTCGGCGTCGAAGAAATGCGTTTTGCCTGCGCGGGTGAAGCCCATGCGGTCGTACAGCTCTATTGCGTGCGCGTTTTCTATCCACACGAGAAAGCGGCCGTAGTCAAAGCCGAGCGCCTTGGCCTCGGCCATGGTCCGTATAATTATCTTATAGCCGAGCTTCAGGCCGCGAAGGTCGTTTCGCACCACGAGCCGCCCGAAGGCGCAGGGGTTCTTGGCGTCCTTGCTCGTGGCCCAGCATTTAAGGGAGTTAATATCGTCGCTGTCATTGCTCTCAATAACGTCCGCCGCGACGGGCATGTCGTTTTCGTCAGCGAAAACGAATAGCAGCCCCGCGTCTATATCGGCGCGAAGCAATTCCTCGGAGGGATATTCCTCGTCCCAAAGACAGCCGGGCTTGCCCGCATAGCTCATATAGATGGGGTGAAGCGTCTTTTCATCGCCCGCGCGACCCTTGCGAAACGTGTATTCCATAATAACCTCTAAAAGCTTTTTTCTGCATTATAGCATTTATGCGGCAATAGTGCAAAAAAAGGCCGCCCGCGAACGGACGGCCTTTATGGGTATCAGTTTATTTAACGATAATTCTGCCGGCAGCCTTGGCATAGGTATCGCCCACTGTGCCGCCGAGCTTGGTGTTGATGAAGCTTATGAGCGCATCCTCAAGGTTTATGCCGAGGTTGTTCATCTCATAGTTTGCAAACGCCGCGTAGGCATCGCCGCCGATGGCAAGGAAGTCGTTGGTGACGATGGTGTAGGTCTTGCTGAGATCGAGCGCTTCGCCCGCAACCTCAACGTCCTTAACGCGGTTCACCTTGCCAGCCTGATAGGCTTTGGAGGTGTCTATGGTGAAGGTAAGGCCGCTTACCTGCGGGAAGCCGCCGAACGCGTCCGGGCAGGCCTGGCAGTTATCCTCAAGTATCTGGAGCAGCACGCTGCCGGGCACGTCGACCGTGCAGACCTGGTTGCCAAACGGGAACACTTCAACCAGCTTGAGCTTGGTTATCTTGCCTACGGGTATGCTCACGCGGATACCGCCGCCATTGGTTATGGCCGCAACAGCGTCGCCCTTAACGTTCTTGGCCGCCCAAAGCATTGCGTCGGCCGCGAGGTCGCCAAGGTTGGTTTCCTGAGTGCGCACGCCGGGAGCGCGGTTGCCGTCGAGCTCGATGAGCGCGGAGCCGACTATGCCGCTATAGAAATCCTTGAGCTTCGCCTGATAGTTAGCGGCGAGAGTGGCAATAGCCTCGTCCTTGGTGGTGTAGGCGTCTTTGCCGACAAGACCGGCGGTGATTTTGCCGTTCTTGGCTATGGTGACAACGCCCACGTTTGCGAACGCCGTGCCGGTCTGGCAAACGAGCGCGCCGTTGACCTTCTGGCCGTTTTCGATGGTGGAATGGCTGTGGCCGTCTATAAACACGTCAATGCCCTTAACCGCCTTGCAAATATCGGTGGACTTTATCTTGGTGGCCGTGTCTATGCCGATGTGGCCAAGGCAAATAACATAATCGCAGCCGATGTTGCGCAGACGGTAAACCTGAGTGCGCGCGGTGTCGATGATGTCGTCAAAGGAAATGCCCTTGGTGTTGTTGGGGTTGGACTTGGTCTTGGTCTCCTCGGTCGCAAGACCGAAAACGCCTATCTTAACGCCGTTTACATTGAATACGGTGTTGGACTTGAATATCTTTTCACCGTCCACATCACGGGTGATATTGGCGGCGAGCACCGGGAAATTCATCTTGGTGGTAAGATAGCTAAGACGTCTGTAGCCATAGTTGAAATCATGGTTGCCGGGCGCCATTGCGTCGTAGCCGACGGCGTTCATGAACTGAACTATGCTCATGCCCTCGTTGTAGGTGGCAACGGGTTTGCCGTGGAGCGAGTCGCCAGCGTCAAAGAGCAGCACGGCAGCTCCGGCCTTTTCATAAGCGGCCTTTATCGCAGCAAGACCGGCGTATCCGATACCCTCGTCTATGCGGGCATGGATGTCATTCGTGTGAAGTATGACGATCTGACCCTTGAGAGAGCCTTCCTCGGTGGGTACGTCAACGGCAAGCGCGGGAAGCGCGAGCGCGAGCACCATAACGAGTGCGATTACCAATGAAAAAATCCTCTTTTTCATAAGAAACGGTTCCTCCTTGCTTTTTTTCGCGGCGCTGCAAATTGCAACAGCGCGAATTTATATATATGAAGTATAGCATATCAGCCAAGCTTTGTCATTACATTGTATATTTTATGCCTCAAAGATGGCAAATGTGTATTTATCACAAAAGATTGCGCGTTTCATTGACGCTTATACAATAGGTAGTGTAGAATTGTCAGATATAAGCAAATGGGAGGTCAAAATGGAGAAAAAAGAACTTACCGACCGCGGCAAAAAGATTTTAGGCGTCGTGGCGATAGTGATATTCGTTTTATTTATGGCGGCAATGATGATAATAGTGGGCAAGCCGCTTATACAGTTCGCTTCCGAGCCGGAAAAATTCCGCGAATGGATAGCTTCTATGGGTTTTTGGGGCAGGCTCGCTTTTAT
>CAZZNN010000153.1:0-2129 GCA_964655605.1 uncultured Oscillospiraceae bacterium | reverse complement strand
GTGGCGCTTATACCCGGCGAGCCGCTTGAAATTGGCGCGGGCTACGCCTTCGGCGCGTGGGAGGGGACTCTCCTTTGCGAGATAGGCGCGGCGATAGGCACGATGATAGTGTATCTTTTCGTAAAGCGCTTCGGCCGCAAGGTGCTTGAAATATTCTTCCCTGTAGACAAGATAAACTCCATGCGGTTTTTGCAGAATACCAAGCGGCTTTACCTTATCACGGGCATAGTATTCTTTATACCCGGCACGCCCAAGGATCTTATCACTTATTTCCTGGGTCTTACCAATATGAAGCTCGTTCCGCTGGTGCTGATAAGCTTTTTTGCGCGGATACCGTCTGTAATAACATCTACAATAGGCGGCAGCGCGCTCAATGAGAAAAATTACACCTTCGCCATAATAGTTTTCGTGGCGACGCTAATAATAAGCGGTATAGGCATACTTATTTACCGGGCGATAGCCAAAAAGGAGGACGCTCAGGGCGCGGCAAAACAGGACGGCGAGAAAAAGTAGCATTCGCCCTTGATATGGCGGCATTTATCTGTTATAATCCTGCGATACGGCCAATGTGGCCGCAAATAAATTAAATCTAAAGAAGGAGGACGTTGAAATGGCAAAGCTGAAATTGCGCGAGCTTATCCGCTCACAAAAGGCGGGCGAAGTGGAGCTGAGCGGCTGGATCAAAACGGTGCGCGAAGGCAAAAACGTCGGCTTTATCGAGCTGACGGACGGCACCAGCTTCAAATCGGCACAATTAGTCTACGAGACGGAAGGGAGCAGCGCCGTTAATAACGAGACGCGCGCAAAGCTTAAAACGGGCGCGAGCATAAGCGTTAAAGGCGAAGTTATTTTAACGCCCGATGCTAAGCAGCCCTTTGAAATAGCCGTAAAGAGCCTTGAGGTGCTCGGCGAGTGCCCGGAGACGTATCCGCTTCAAAAGAAAAGGCATACGGTTGAATATCTGCGCACGATACAGCATCTTCGCCCGCGCACAAACCTTTTTGGCGCGGCCTTCCGCGTCCGCAGCGTTGTGGCGCAGGCGATACACCGCTTCTTTGAGGAGCGCGGCTTCGTTTATGTGCATACTCCGCTCATTACCCCGAGCGATTGCGAGGGCGCGGGCGAGATGTTTCATGTGACGACGCTCGATTTAGCGAACCTGCCGCTAACTGAGGAAGGCAAGGTGGATTATTCCAAGGATTTCTTTGGACGCGAGGCCAACCTCACCGTTTCCGGCCAGCTTCACGGCGAAGCGTACGCGCTCGCTTTTGGCGATATATACACCTTCGGCCCCACCTTCCGTGCGGAGATAAGCTACACCGCGCGCCACGCCGCCGAGTTTTGGATGATTGAGCCGGAGATGGCCTTCTGCGACCTTGAGGGCGATATGGAAGTGGCCGAGGCGATGGTGAAATACATAATAAACGCCGTTATGGAGCGCTGCCCCGATGAAATGCAGTTCTTCAACGATTTCGTCGACAAGGGTTTGCTTGAAAGGCTCCACAACGTTGTGAGCAACGATTTCGGCCGCATAAGCTATACGGACGCCATAGCGCTGCTTGAAAAGGCGGTAAAGGACGGCGTTGAGTTCAAGTATCCCGTGTATTGGGGAGTCGATTTGCAAACGGAGCATGAGCGCTATATAACCGAGAAGGTTTTCAACAAGCCCGTTTTCGTTACAGATTATCCAAAGGACATAAAGGCTTTCTACATGCGCCTTAACGACGACGGCAAGACCGTTGCGGCGGCCGACCTTCTGGTTCCGGGCGTTGGCGAGATAATAGGCGGGAGCCAGCGCGAGGAGCGTCTTGACAAGCTCCTTGAGCGCATAGACGAGATGAAGATGGATATGAGCCAGTACGACTGGTATCTTGATCTAAGGCGCTTTGGTTCGGTTGAGCACGCGGGCTACGGCCTTGGCTTTGAGAGAATGGTGATGTATGTAACCGGCATATCAAACATTCGCGATGTGCTGCCATTCCCAAGAACCACGGGGACTATGGATATATAGCAGGTCAAATAAATGCATAAGCGCATAAATGCGCTTATGCATTTATTTGAGGCAGACTGTCGATAAACCCCTAGATTGTCAAGGGCCGCGCCCTTGACTTATGATCCGGCTTCGGCGG
>CAZZNN010000152.1:0-4962 GCA_964655605.1 uncultured Oscillospiraceae bacterium | reverse complement strand
GCCTATCCCAATTATATGCCTGCTCCGGAAAAAGTCCCGTGTGCTTAAAGCCCGTCGGCCGCACGAGAAAGCGAAGCGAGCCGTAAGCTATCTCCCACTCGTCCGGCAGCTTTTTATTATACGTCCATGCGCCGCCGCCCGTTTTTGAGCGATTGTATATGGCGTCCGGCAGCACGTGGGAAAGCGTGTTGCCCGCCATCGGCCACACCGCCTGCGGATCGGGTCTTAGCAGGGTAACATCGCCCCAGCGCTCAAGCTTATTGCCGTCGCCCGCGTCTATTATTTCGTAATCCTTCCAGCTATCGCACGTATACATTTATTCTTCCTCGCCGCCGGTGTTTTCGGCATTTTCAGCGATACCGCCGTCATTTTTCGCGCCGCCGATCTTTTCGCGCGTGTGCTGTATCATCGCCTTAACGCTGTCCTTGGAGGGCTTTTTGCGCACGCCGTCCGCTATTACGAACGCGAGGCCGAGGAAGAGCGAAAGATGATAAGTTATCAGCCTCCACACCAGCATGACCGGGAAGCGCAAGCCCGCGCTCACAAAGCCGCCGAATATCAGATAGAACCCGCCCTCGGACGCTATTGACGCGCCCGGCAGCGGTATGAAGCTCACGCCCACATACAGCATGCACTGCATTAGCATAACCGTTATCGGCGAATGCCCCGTTATGCCAAACGCGTTGAACACGCAGAACGTAACAAACATATAAAACGCGCCCTCAAAGAAGCCCGAAAGTATCACCAGCACCGTGCGCGCGCCGTTTTTCCACATTACCCATGCGCCCGCGCGATAATCCTCAATGCTGCGCCTCCAGGTGGCAATGAGCCTTGCGCGCCTTTCCTCATTGCGGATAAGCTTTATCCTGCCGAGGAAATTCACCACAGCAACGCCCGCCGAGCTTATGAATTTCGGGTATACGAATGAAAGCGCGGCGACGAGCAGCAGCGCCAGATTCACAACATATCCGAAAACGAATACGCCCATCTCCGCCGTTGACATGTCAACCGTCGTCCATTCAAGTATCATAGCCAACGTGGTCACGATCATCAGCGGTATCTGCCACGCGATAAATTTTATCACCGTCACGCTCGACGCCGTGCCCGCCGGTATGCCGCGCGAGCGCATCTCGATTATTTGCAGCGGCTGCCCGCCGGAAGCAAAAGGCGTGAGCGCGCAATAGAAAAAGCCGAGCATGGTGTTAATAATGCTGTCCTTAAATGTCTGCGGCACGCCCATCATCTTGCAGGTGAGCATAAAAGTGATATTATTGCTCAAATAGCTTAAAAGCATTGATAACACCGCAAGGCAGATAAACAGCGGGTTCGCGCTTCTTAAAACGTCGCCCGCCTGCGCAATATCGGGGTCCACGAGCGCCACGCCCACGAGCACGCCAAAGGATAGCAGCACCACGGCCGCCTTCTTGATTATGCTCCATTTCCTCGAGTTCTTTTTTTCGCCCTTTGCGGACGCGTCGCCCGCTTGATTAGTGTTGAGGTTCTCGTTTTCATTCATAGTCATATATTCCTATTATTAGATTGTTCCCGGTATAAGGGACAGTAAAAAGTTCGAGCGGTAGAAAAGCCTTGCGAACGTACTTGAATCTATAAGGTTCGTCACGACTTCAAATTTGCCCAGCACCGTAAGCGCGATGGGCAGCAGCATGAATATCAGAAACAGCGCCAGCGCGCCGCGGATAGCTCCGCACACAGCGCCTACCGGCCTGTCTAGCCGCCTTAGCTGCGGAAAAGTCCACGCGTAGTCAACGCCGTTGGCTATAAACGCGATAATGGCCCTTATCGCTATAAAAGCTAAAATGAACACTATTATGTTTATAAACACGGCGACTATAGTTTGATTGTAATATTCTCCCAATGTGCTCACCTCGCTTGCGGGGAACACCTCGCCTGAGATATTTGAGTTTATCGCCTTGCCCATTGGAAACGGCAGCTCGCTGTCGGACACTATGGCGGCTATCTGCTGCTTGTCGAGCGTGGCGATAGGCGTGCGCGCAAGGTCGAAATCCGCTATATATTCATTGCCCTCGGTGTAATAGAGCATCATGTTATATAGCTTTTCGTTGCCCGCCACCGCCTTTGCAAATATAGGACGCAGCAGCATGCCAACGCCCCACGACGCTATGAACGCGCCTATGTCTATAAGCGTCGCCACAAAGCCCCTATACCAGCCCGCGAGCAGGAACAGGGCGAATATCGCCAATATCGCAAGATCAAGAAGGTTCAAGCTTTACTCTCCCTTATTTCTTTTTCGTAATATCCACCAGGTATGTTTTTCCTTCCGATTCGAGCATGAATTTCGTGTCGCTCACGCGTGAAGCGCCCGTAACCTCGCCTATATCGGTTTTTATCGTGCGCGAGAGCTCGCCCGTGGCTCCGTATATTCTAAGCTCGTCTTTGCACACGGCAAGCATTCCGCCCTTCACGGCGTACACCGCCACCGCGTCCTCCTTTAGCTGCACCGTCACGCTCGTTTGCGCGCCCGTGCCCTCGCCCTGCGGCGCGCTTATCAGCTTAATGGCTATTTTCGTGCCCAAAGCGTCGTCTGAAAGCATGCCCGATTCCGTTACGCTGGACGCGTTTTCACGCGCAAGCATCAAAAATATCGCCGTATCGCCCGTCACGCATGAGGATACGGTTTTATAGCCGTAGGTCAATATGTGATACGAGCGCTGATTATTGCTCAGGTCGTAGCGCGAAATATCGCTCGTGCCTATAACATACATGCCGTTTGATGAAAACGTTACGTCCTCAACAAGCTGGTCAATAACCATAGTCATGCCCGTCGTGCTCGGCGCGGCGCCGGAATATGAGAAGCTTGTTATATAGCTCACCGGCTCCGCCGCCCTCGTATCCACGGTTAAAAGCCAAAGCTGCTCGCTGTCCGCCTCGCCGCGAAAACCAAAGTCCGCTATCATTGCGCTGCTCTCCGCGTGCGCGTCCACCTGCGCGCCGGTTTTATCGTATACGCCAAGCTTCGCGCTCCCGGTATCATCGCGGCTCAATACGCCGAAATATGTGTGCCCGCAGCTTGCGCTTAAAACAGTGCCCGCGAATTCCACAGGATATAATTCGCCCACAACATGCGCGCTCGCGGAATTATAAACTATCGTCATGCCGTCCGTAGCGGAAATATTCGCCTCGCCCGTGCCAAGCGGTATGCGCGTGTCCGTATCGTCCGAGTCGAGCTTATCGTAAACCATGTCCTCCCCGTCTAGATAATACACCGCGCCCGAGGTATACGCATAAGGCGTGCCGGTCTTAAACGGCATAAGCTGCGGCTTCGCGGCGTCCGCGCCGCCCTTTATCAGAAGCAGCACGCCTACGCCCGCGCCCGCGAGAATTATCAGCGCGCCCAAAAGCACCGCGAGCCTCCGCAATGTATAGCCCTTATTTTTAGAAACGTACCTGCGTTTCCTCGCCATCATTCTTTGTCCCGCATATCGCCCGGAATAAGCCGGAGCGCGCCTTTCTTTATGGAATAGTCGGCAGTTCTGCCCGCGCCTATGCTGCCCGCAAGCTCGCCGTCGAAGTTGAGCTCGGAGCGCTTGTCGCACTCCACATGCACTCTCGCGGCCTTAAAATAGCATATATGCGGCGACGAAAGGTGCCTGCCCCTTACATATCGCGGCAAAAGCCATATAAACTGCGCCAAATTTATGTTTTTTAGTATGCACACATCGAAAACGCCGTCCGACGGGTCGCTCCTCGGCGCGGCGTTCATGCCGCCGCCGAAATGCGTGCCGTTGCACACGCTCATGAGCAGCGCGTTTAGCGTTTCGGGCGCTTGGCCGTCATGGCTCAATGTGAGCGTAAGCGGCTTTAGGTGCAGCATGGCCTCAAAAACGCCCAGCATATACGGCAGAAGGCCGTTTAGCCGTTTCTTGTGCTTTTCAGTGTATTTCACCACGTCCACATCGAAGCCAAAGCCGGAAAAATTGACGAATGGAAGGGGCTTTTCGCTTATCCCCGTGCTCCCGTCCCCCCGCTGCGCCCCGCGTGCGTCCGTATCCGCCCCCCGTAGGGCGGGGGCTCCGCTCCCGCCGCTCTCCGGCGGCGCCACGTCCGCATCCGTTCCCCGTAGGGCGGGGGCTCTGCTCCCGCCGCTCTCATCTATGGCCTCGCCGCTTACGCACACGCCCATATCAATATCGCGCGGCGCGTCACGCAAAAGCCGCCCAATAATCGCGTCCGCGTCGCCTAAAACGCCAAGCGGGCGCGCGAAATCATTGCCCGTGCCCACGGGGAACAGGCCGAAAAGCGGCCGTGCATCGCCCGTAAGCGAATTTATTTCGCAGAAATCCACATAAGCGCTCGCGCATTCGCGCACCGTGCCATCGCCCCCGACCGCGATAACGGCGCTCTCGCCGCCCTCAAGCGCGCTTTTCGTAAGCGTGCCGCCCTCGCCGGGCTTTGTGGTCAGGCTAAAGCCAAAATCGGCGCCCTCGGCCTGCAATAGCTTTTTAAGCGCCATAAAGCACGTTTCGGCGCGACCGCTTCCCGCAATGGGATTTACGACGAAAAACAGCCGCCGCGCCTGTGAATTTGCCATACGCTTCCTCCCAAAAATGCCACTACGAAATATACCACGTTTATAATAATCTAAAAACGCCAAAAAGTATAGGGCGAGAATGTTAATTTAAAAGCCAGAATGTTAATTTGCGTTGATAAAGCGTGCGCCCCGGTTGGTTTGGGTATACCGTAGGGCGGGTTCCCCTGAACCCGCCGCGGATACGCACCCACTCGCTTGGTCGCCCCGCTTGCCCGCACCCACTCGCTTGATATGGAGAACGCGAAGCGTTCTCGTAATGCCAACGCTCCGCGTTGGCTATGAAAGAACTAATCGCGAAGCGATTTGTTCTTGTAGGGC
Source organism: uncultured Oscillospiraceae bacterium (assembly GCA_964655605.1). Taxonomy (GTDB): domain Bacteria; phylum Bacillota; class Clostridia; order Christensenellales; family CAG-138; genus CAZUUR01. Next base: position 74 of record CAZZNN010000152.1, on the reverse strand, counting down.
GGGGGCTTGCTCCCGCCGTGGGCGGGCACCTCATCACCGCCTGCGGCGGAGCTTCCCCTCAAGGGGAAGCCTAT
>CAZZNN010000151.1:0-4985 GCA_964655605.1 uncultured Oscillospiraceae bacterium | reverse complement strand
GCCTTTATATTATATCGTGAAAAACGCCGCAGCGCGCGCGAAAACAACGCGCTTATCGGCGCTACAATAAACATGTTCTCCGATTATCTTGACGATAGGGATTGGCAGATACAGGAGAATGCCAATACGCAAAAATCCATAAACGGCATGAACAATTATGTCCGCGAAACCTTCACCAAGCAATATTGGCTGCACGAGGTGTATCCCGATGAAATCCGCGCGGCGCATCTTGAGGGCGATATGCACATACACGACCTTGGCTTTTTCGGGCCGTACTGCGCGGGCTGGGATCTAAAGCAGCTATTGATGGACGGCTTTGGCGGAGTGGGCGGCAAGGTGGAATCCTCGTCCCCGAAGCATCTTCGCTCATTTTTAGGGCAGATAGTCAACTCCACCTTCACCACCCAGGGCGAAACCGCCGGGGCGCAGGCGTGGAGCAGCATAGACACCTATTGCGCGCCGTTTATCCGCTACGATAATTTAACGCACGAGCAAATCGTTCAGACGCTTCAGGAATTTATATTCAATATAAATGTACCTACGCGAGTGGGCTTCCAGTGCCCATTCTCAAACCTCACGTTCGACATAGTGGTGCCGCGCACGCTCAAAAATGAAAACGTGATAATAGGCGGCGAGGTGCAGCAGGAAACATACGGCGATTTCCAAAAGGAAATGGATATGTTCAATATCGCCTTCTGCGAGGTAATGCTCGCGGGCGACGCGAAGGGCCGCGTTTTCACATTCCCCATACCCACCATAAATGTGACGAATGAATTTGCGTGGGACAGCCCCGTGGTGGACAAATTCATGGAAATCACCTGCAAATACGGCATACCGTATTTTTCAAACTACATCAATTCAGACCTTTCGCCCGAGGACGCGCTTTCCATGTGCTGCCGTCTCAGGCTCGATACCAAGGAGCTTAGAAAGCGCGGCGGCGGCCTTTTCGGCTCAAACCCGATGACGGGCTCCATAGGCGTTGTTACGATAAATCTGCCCCGCCTCGCATACATGTCAAAATCCAAGCAGGAGTTTTTCACGCGGCTTTGGCGAGTTGTGCAGATAGCGAAAAACAGCCTTGAGATAAAGCGCAAGGTAATAGAAACGCAGACCGCGCGCGGGCTTTACCCTTATGCCGCGCACTATTTGCGCAACATACACGAGCGCACGGGTCAATATTGGTACAACCATTTTAACACGATAGGCATAATAGGCATGAACGAGGCCATAGAAAACCTATTTGGCATGGAGGAAAATCTCACTACGCCCGAGGGTCAGTCCTTCGCGCTTGAGGTGATGAACTATATGCGCGAACAGATGACTATAATTCAGGAGGAAACCGGTCACTTCTATAATCTTGAGGCCACGCCCGCCGAGGGTACGAGCTATCGGCTTGCGCGGCTTGACAAGGCGCAGTTCCCCGATATTATATGCGCCGGAACGGACGCGGTGCCTTATTACACCAATTCCTCCCAACTCCCCGTGGGCTTTACGGACGATATATTTGAAACGCTCGACCTTCAGGACGAGCTGCAAAGCCTGTATACGGGCGGCACGGTGCTGCATTTATACATGGGCGAGCGCATACCCGATAAGGAGATTGCAAAGAAGCTTATACAAAAGGTGTTTACGCACTATAAGCTTCCCTATATTTCGCTCACGCCCACATTCTCCGTTTGCCCAAACCACGGCTATATTGCGGGCGAGCACTTCACCTGCCCCGATTGCGGGAGCGATGCCGAGGTATGGAGCCGCGTTGTGGGCTATCTGCGTCCGGTGCAGAATTTCCACAAGGGCAAGAGGCAGGAATATCAGGACAGGGTAAAATACGTTGTTAAGGAAGACGAGCTGTGCAAATAGCGGGGCTAACAAAAAACAGCACGCTTGATTTTCCCGGCTGCCTCGCGGCGGTGATATTTACGGCGGGCTGCAATTATCGCTGCTATTACTGCCACAACAGGCAGCTTTTATGCGACCCTCCCCTCATAAGCGAGGCGGAGGTCGCTTCTTTTTTGGAAAAGCGCGCCGGACTTATAGACGGCGTTGTTTTCACAGGCGGCGAGCCAACCATGCAAAAGGATATTGCGTGGTGGCTAAACCGCGCCAAAAAACTCGGCTACAAGGTGAAGCTCGATACCAACGGCTCAAAGCCGGACGTGCTCGCGGGACTATTATCGGCGGAGCTTATAGACTATGTTGCAATGGATTATAAAGCGCCCTTTGACATGTACGGCAAAATCTGCCAGGCGGGAGCCGCGGGCGTTAAAACAAGCCTTGAGCAGCTCATGCAAAGCGGCATAAAATACGAGCTTCGCACCACTGTTGTGCCGCAGCTTGGTGAAAAGGAGCTTATGCGCATGGCGCGCGAGATAGGCGTAACGCTGCCAAAATGGGCGTTGCAGCTATACAGGCCGCAGCAGGGCGACGAGCTTTTTTTAGAAGGGCGCGAGCCATATAGGCCGGGCGAGCTTGAAGCTTTTGCAAGAGGCTTAAAGCAAATACAGGTCAACACAGAGGTTAGGGCATGATAGAATTTAGACCTATACAGGCGCATGAGCTAAACATGGAGCTTTATGCGCAATTTTCAAGACGGCAGGACGTGACGCAATGCTATCGCAGAGAAAACGGCGAATGGGTGATAAAGCCCATAGCCTTTATCGACGATTGGAGCAATGAGAATTATGCCGAGCTTATAAAAGACCTTTTAAACACGCTTAAAACGGGCGGCGCGGTGTTCGGCGCGTTTGAGGACGGTTTGCTCAAGGGCTTCGCCTCCGTTGAAAATGAATTTTTCGGCGGGGAAAACCGTTATCTCGACCTGTCGAGCCTGCATGTTTCCCAAAATATGCGCGGAAGCGGCATAGGCAGGCGGCTATTTGCCATATCCGCTGCGTGGGCGAAGGAGCGCGGCGCGAAAAAACTATATATATCGTCACATTCGGCGGTTGAAACTCAGCGCTTCTACCGCTGTGCTATGGGCTGCACGGACGCAAAGGAGATAAACGCGGCGCTCGCTGAGAAGGAGCCGTGCGACTGTCAGCTCGAATATATATTATAGCCGGCGCTAGATTACCGGCGCTATATAATCAACGCCATATTTATTTGGATGGCGGCATGGATTTTATCATTGAAATACTGGCCGAAACAGCTGAATTTTTTGTGGATATGCGGGTGAATAAGCTCCGCGCAAAAAAAGAAAGGTATTGATAAGCCTTTGGCATTAAGAAATTATTGAGCATAAAGGACAAGGCCGGACAGGTAAACGAGCTGTATTCTTCGGGCCTCGAGGATATGCGTCTTACCAGCGGCAAGTCCGCGATGGTTGAATTTATCACAACAATTCGCGTTTTGGGCGATTATCTTACGCGCGAGCCAATGCGCATACTCGATCTTGGCGCGGGCACGGGCGCTTACATCGTGCCGCTCACCGAAATGCGCGGCCGCGATTTCTTCAATCCAGCGACTGAGATAACCTACGATCATGACACATTTCATGTGACGGACTTCCCCTTCGTATTTTTCACGCTCGGCGCCGCGCGCGATATGCTAAAAAGCGGCGGCGTTGAGATACTGCGCGAGATAGCGTCCGACGGGGTGAGCGAGCTGCTCGGGAACGTTATTGACGCTATGAGCGAAATCAGCTATCAGGAATACCTCAAATATCATTTTTATTGCTGCGAAAAGCCGGAAATACTTGGGAGAAGCAATCATCTGCTGTTTGTGTGGCGAAAGATGCAATATCGCCCGCTGTCATGAAAAAAACAGGAGAGAGCCTCGGCTCTCTCCTGTTTCGCGTTTTTAGTTGCCTGGATACATGGGGTATTTATCGGTAAGAGCTTTTACGCCGACCTTAACTTCTTCAACGGCGGCGTCGCCATCTTTGACTATGCGCGCAATGAGGCGCGCGACCTCGGCCATATCCTTTTCGTTGAGGCCGCGGGTGGTGACGGCGGGCGTGCCTATCCTTATGCCGCTGGTGACGAAGGGGCTTCTGGTTTCCTTGGGAATGGTGTTTTTATTGACGGTGATATTGGATAAATCGAGCAGCGCCTCAACCTCCTTGCCGGTTCTGCCGGAAGCTGTGAGGTCAACGAGCATGAGGTGATTATCCGTGCCGCCAGAAACAAGGCGTATGCCTTCTTTATTGAAGCCAGCCGCGAGCGCCTGAGCGTTGGCCGCGACGCGCTTTTGATATTCCTTGAATTCAGGAGCGAGCGCTTCTTTGAAGCAAACGGCCTTGGCCGCGATTATGTGCATGAGCGGGCCGCCCTGCATGCCGGGGAATACGCTCTTGTCTATGGTCTTTGCGAGGGCTTCCTTGCAAAGTATCATGCCGCCGCGAGGGCCGCGAAGTGTCTTATGGGTGGTGGTGGTGACGACATCCGCATAGGGAATGGGGCTCATGTGCAGTCCCGCCGCAACGAGACCCGCGATGTGCGCCATATCCACCATGAACAGCGCGTCAACGCTCTTTGCTATGGCGCTTATGCGCTCAAAATCTATCGCGCGCGGATATGCGCTCGCGCCCGCGACTATGAGCTTGGGCTTATGGTCCTTTGCGAGCTTTTCAAGCTCGTCGTAATCTATTTTCTCGTCCGCCTCGCTCACGCCGTAGGGAACGAAATTATAGTATTTGCCGGAAAGATTGACGGGACTGCCATGGGTGAGGTGGCCGCCATGCGAAAGATTCATGCCAAGCACGGTGTCGCCAGGATTGAGCAGCGCGAAATACACTGCAAGGTTCGCCTGCGCGCCCGAGTGAGGCTGAACATTGGCGTGATCCGCGCCAAAAAGCTCACAAGCACGGTCGCGCGCGATGTTTTCAACTATATCCACGCACTCACAGCCGCCGTAATAGCGTTTGCCGGGATAACCCTCGGCATATTTATTGGTAAGATGGCTGCCCATTGCCGCCATGACCGCTTCTGAAACAAAATTTTCGCTGGCTATCAGCTCCAAATGATCGCGCTGACGCTTGAGCTCCA
>CAZZNN010000150.1:0-5069 GCA_964655605.1 uncultured Oscillospiraceae bacterium | reverse complement strand
ACGGCGGCAATATGGACTGCACGCGCATTAAAAAGGGCGCGGCGGTGTATTTCCCGGTTAATTGCGACGGCGCACTCCTTGCTATGGGCGATATGCACGCGCTCATGGGCGACGGCGAGGTTTTCGGCTATGGGCTTGAGACTTCGGGCGAGGCGACTGTGCGCGTGAGCGTTATAAAGGGCGGCAAGGCGCCCATGCCGATAGTGGACGAGGGCGGCTTTATCCATGCCGTCGCCTCGGCACAAACGCTTGAGGAGGCGAATAATCTCGCCATACGCGCCATATACGATATTCTCATGAAAAGCGGACTCGACAAGGTGGAGGCGGGCATGCTGCTTTCAATGAAGTGCAATCTTTCCACCTGCCAAATAGTTGATCCGCTGCTCACCGTGCGCGCGAGCATAGGCAAGGAGTTTGTGAAAAGACTGATATAAGGGCAAATAAGGAGGGTAAATGAACGTATACGATTTCACCGTAAAGGCGCAGGACAAAAGCGAGGTGGCGCTGTCGAAATATCGCGGCGAGACGCTTTTGATAGTGAACACCGCCACCGGCTGCGCGTTCACGCCCCAGTATGACGACCTTGAGGCGCTTTATAAAAAATTTCACGAGCGCGGTTTCAACATACTGGACTTTCCCTGCAATCAATTCGGCCAGCAAGCGCCCGGCACGGACAGTGAGATAAACGCGTTCTGCTCCGGCTGCTACGGGATAACATTCCCGCAGTTCTCCAAAATAGACGTGAACGGCGATTCCGCCGCGCCGCTTTTTAAGTGGCTCACTCAAAACACAGTGTTTTCGGGCTTTGATATGCTCCATCCCGTCGCAAAGAAGCTCATAGAGCGCATCATGGGCACAGACCCAGATTACGCGAAAACAAATTCAATAAAATGGAATTTCACAAAATTTTTGATAGACAAAAACGGCGAAATAGTCGCCCGCTTCGAGCCCACAACGTCCGTGAGGAGGATAAGGAATAAGCTTGAGAGCATACTGTAAAATACTATTATGGGAGTTGAGGGTGGTTTTGCTTTAGCAAAATCGTCGCGTCGTGCGCGACGAAAGCCTCAAAACCGTAAATGAAAGACGAAGTCTTTCATATTTCCACCTCTAAATGCTATACTACGGTATTATGTGGTGAAAATCAAGCGGCTATTCAAAAAACCAACGGCGAGGGCAAGCCTCGCCGTTGCTGCGTACTGGAGCTATCTTAGCTTTTCATCAATATCCTTCGCCGCGGCCTTGCCCGCGCCCATCGCCAGGATAACGGTGGCTGCGCCGGTTACGGCGTCGCCGCCGGCCCAAACGCTCTCGCGGGAGGTTTTGCCGGTGGCCTCGTCGGTTATTATGCCGCCCCATTTCTGGGTGTCGAGGCCGGGGGTGGTGTTTCTTATCAGCGGATTGGGCGAATTGCCTATGGCTATCACGACCGTTTTAACGTCGAGCATAAATTCGCTGCCGGTTTTAACTACGGGACGGCGGCGGCCGGAGGCGTCGGGCTCGCCAAGCTCCATTTCAACGCATTCCATATTCTTGACAAAGCCGTTTTCATCGGCGTTTATTTTGGTGGGATTGCAAAGGAGCTTGAATATAATGCCCTCCTCCTTGGCGTGGTGCACTTCCTCAACTCGCGCGGGCATTTCCGCCTCGCTGCGGCGATACACTATGTAAACCTCCTTGGCGCCGAGCCTAAGGGCGCTTCTCGCCGCGTCCATGGCCACGTTGCCGCCGCCCACCACCGCCACGCGCTCGCTTATTTTAACGGGCGTGTCGCATTCGGGGAAGGAATATGCCTTCATGAGATTTATGCGGGTGAGAAATTCGTTTGCGGAATATACGCCGTTGAGATTTTCGCCAGGTATCCCCTGAAAGCGCGGCAGACCCGCGCCGGAGCCGACGTACACGGCGTTGTATTCCTCCAAAAGCTCGTCCACGCTTACGCTGCGGCCTACAACAACGTTGGTCTCTATTTTAACGCCAAGCCTTTCAACAGTGGCTATTTCCTCGCGTACCAGCGCCTTGGGCAGACGAAACTCGGGTATGCCGTAAACGAGCACGCCGCCGGGGGTGTGGAGCGCCTCAAAAATAGTTACATCGTAGCCCTTTTTGGCCAGATCTCCCGCGCAGGTGAGGCCGGAGGGGCCGGAGCCGACCACGGCCACCTTCTTGCCGTTTTTCTCTATTTTGAGCGGCGCGGCGGGAGCCTCGCGAAGCTTTGCCATGGCGTAATCGGCGGCGAATCTTTCAAGCCTGCCTATGCCAACGGGCTCGCCCTTTATGCCGCGCACGCATTTTTTCTCGCACTGGCTCTCCTGCGGGCAGACGCGGCCGCATATAGCGGGCAGGCTGTTTGTGCCGCGAATGACTTCGTAAGCCTCCATAAATTCGCCCTTTTGTATGTGCGAGATAAATTCGGGTATGCGCACGTTGACCGGGCAGCCCTCCATGCACGGACGGGTTTTGCAGTTGAGGCAGCGGCCCGCTTCCTCAAGCGCCATTTCTTCATTATAGCCCTTTGATACCTCGAAAAAATTTTTCGCGCGTACCTTGGGGTCCTGCTCCCTTGAGGGCAGCTTTTTTGGATTCATGTTTGCCATCAGCGCTCACCTCCCGTTAGTCTGCATTTATGACGCTCGAGCGCGTCCTTCTCCTCCGCCTTGAACATGCGGCTGCGGCTTATCGCCTCGTCAAAATCCACAAGATGCCCGTCAAAATCCGGCCCGTCAACGCACGCGAACTTGGTTTCGCCGCCGACGGTGAGGCGGCAGCCGCCGCACATGCCGGTGCCGTCTATCATTATCGGGTTCATGGAAACGATGGTTTTTATCCTCGGCTCGCGGGTGAGGTCGCACACGGCGCGCATCATCGGCAGCGGCCCTATGGCCACAACCTCGTCGTATTTTTCGCCGGCGTCGAGCAATTCCTTGAGCGCCGTTGTAACGAAGCCCTTTTTGCCGTTGCTGCCATCGTCCGTCATTATATAAAGATTGGTGCAGGCGTCCTTTAATTCATCTGTCAATATGAAAAGCGAGGTGTTTCTAAAGCCCACTATCACATCAACCTTCGCGCCCGCCTCGTGCAGCGCTTTCGCCTGCGGATAGGCTATTGCTATGCCAAGCCCGCCGCCTATCACCGCTATGTGCTTGCCAGCTTTATTTTCAAGGTCGCTCGCAACGCCAAGCGGGCCTACGAAATCAAGCAGCGCGTCGCCCTCGCCAAGCGTGTCGAGCCGCTGAGTTGTTGCGCCCACTTTTTGGAAAATTATAGTGATTGTGCCAGCCTCGCGGTCGTATCCGGCTATGGTGAGCGGTATGCGCTCGCCGCGCTCGTCTATGCGCAATATTATGAATTGGCCGGGTCTTGCGCGCCTCGCCGCCATTGGCGCTGACACCTCCATAAGCGTGACGGTGTCGTTCAGACGGCGCTTCTTCACGATTTTGTACATCCGATACCTCCATTTTATAATGATAGCTTTCACTTGCGGAAGCTATTAAAAGGCGAAGCCTTTCGTATTGTGGGAGTTGAGGGTGGTTTTGCTTTAGCAAAATCGTCGCGCTCTCCGCGACGAAAGCCTCAAAACCGTAAGTGAAAGGCTTTGCCTTTCACATTTAATGTGGGTGAAATAATTTATTGCATGGTCATAACGGCCTATCTATATTATGAACATGGAGATATTGTATATCATGCAAAATCAATAGTAAAGCAAAAAATTTAGTGTATCGAAAATTCATATATGCTATAATGACATTATTACATATCAGGAGGGAATGCACTTGTTAAAGGATATAGTTTCCGCGCAGAAGCCATTCTTTGAGCCGGGCGCCCATACGGAGCTGCGCGCGCAGGTGAACAGGAATAGGGGCGTAACGCTGCTTTCGGGCAATTTGACGCGCAATGTGCGCTCGGACGCGTCGGGCGTATGCGCGCGCGTGTATGAAAACGGCGTATACGGATTCTCCTCAAGGCCGGGTTATGATGAGCAAAGCGTGAAAAGCGTGCTAAAGGCCGCCAGCGAGAACGCGGGCTTTATGAGCGCGCACGCGGGGAGAGCCGAGCGGACGCTGCCTTCCCTTGGAAGCGGCGAGATAAGGGTGAAGGAGGACATTGCGGACGCTCAGCAGGCGAAATACATTGATTTTCTGCGCGCAATGGACGATTACATTTTAAAATTCAAGGATCTCGCGGGGCGCACATTGAGCCTGCGCGCGGACGTTATGGAAAAGGTGCTCTCCGTGAGCGACGGTTATGACTCCCATTCCATAATGCAGCGCTGCTACATGTATGTCGTGCTGACGGCGAACACACCGGCGGGCGCGCCCGTTGAGGTGACGGATGTTTACGGGGCTGAAAGCTTTGGCGGGTTTGAAATGAACTTCACCTCGCCCGAGGTGCTTTTCCCCAAGCTTGACGAGCTTTATGAAAAGCTTATGCAAAAGCGCGAGGGCGTTTACGCTGACGCGGGCGAAAAAATCTGCATACTCGGCGGCGATCTTGCGGGCATGCTCTCGCACGAGGCCGTTGGGCACACCACCGAGGCGGATCTCGTTTTAGGCGGCTCCGTGGCGGGACATTGCGTGAATAAACGCGTTGCGAGCGAGCTTGTGACGCTTGTGGATTTTGCGCACACGGCTTTGGGCAAAACCGTGCCGCTTCCCATTTATGTGGACGACGAGGGCACGAAGGCAGAGGATGTTGTGATAATAGAGGACGGCGTGCTCAAAAATTTCATGCACAGCCGCGAGACGGCGCGCCGCTTTGACGCGCAGCCGCTTGGCAACGCCCGCGCCTACGCCTTTAACGACGAGCCGCTCATTCGCATGAGAAACACGGCGATACTTCCCGGCAAGAGCAAGCTTGAGGACATGATAGCCTCCGTTGACGACGGCTATTATCTAATAGACACCAATAATGGGCAGGCGGATACGACGGGCGAATTCATGTTTGGAATATGCATGGGCTATGAAATAAAGCACGGCAAGCTTGGCCGCGCGCTGCTCGACACAACTATATCGGGCGTCGCCTTTGAAATGCTAAAAACCGTTGATATGCTATCAAGCGATATGAAATGG
>CAZZNN010000149.1:3238-5100 GCA_964655605.1 uncultured Oscillospiraceae bacterium | reverse complement strand
CCAAGGTGCAAATACCCCGTGGGCGACGGCGCGAAACGTGTGCGAACGGTCATAGGTTTCTCTCCTTAGTTGGTATTGTTTTTGCTGCTGGAAAGCGCCCGCAGGCGCTCTTACATTTTAAAGCTATCCTTTAGCCCCACCGCCCTGTTGAACACAGGCGCGGCCGCCGTATAGTCCTTGTCGGCGCAGAAATACCCCACGCGCATGAACTGGAATTTATCGCCCTCGCCGCATTTTGCGAGATACGGCTCCACAAACCCGTTTTTCACCACTAGCGAGCTTGGATTGAGCCTGTCGATAAAATCCTGCTCCTTTTCATTGCCGTCCTCGTCCAATACGGGCGCAACGGCGTCCGCGTCGAGTATCATGGGCTCATATAGCCTAAACTGCGCGGGCACGGCGTTTTTCGCGTTCACCCAATGTATAGTCCCCTTCACCTTGCGGTCGCACTCGCCCGAACGGGTGTCCGGGTCGTAGGTGGCGTAAACGGCGGTGACATTGCCGTTCTCGTCCGTCTCATGACGGGAATATTTGATTATGTACGCGCCCTTTAGGCGCACCTCGCCATCGGGCTTCAATCTGAAATATTTCTTTGGCGGGTCGAAGGAAAAGTCCTCCCGCTCAATATACAGCTCGCGGCCAAACTCCGCCTCGCGCGTCTCGCCGCCCTCCGGCAGCGTTTCAAGCGTGACCGTCTCGGTTTTCTCCTCCGGCCAATTCTCGATTATCAGCTTTATCGGCTCTAAAACGGCCATCGCGCGCGGCGCGGTGAGATTCAATTCTTCCCTTAAGCAATGCTCAAGCATGGCCGCGTCAACAACGCTGTCGGCCTTGGCTATGCCCGCGCGGCGCAGGAAATCCTTTATCGCCGCCGCCGTATAGCCCTTGCGGCGCAATGCGCGGAGCGTCGGCATGCGCGGGTCGTCCCAGCCGGAGACGTATTTTTCCTCGACGAGCCGTCTAAGATAGCGCTTGCTCAAAACGGTGTTTGTGATATTGAGCCTCGCAAACTCTATCTGCCTTGAGCGCGGCGCTGGGAACTCGCACATATCAACGACCCAGTCGTAAAGGGGTCTGTGCGCCTCGTATTCAAGCGAGCAGAGCGAGTGCGTTATGCCCTCGAGCGAATCCTGTATGGGGTGCGCAAAATCGTACATGGGATATATGCACCACTTATCGCCCGTGTGATGGTGGCTCTTGTGCAAAATCCTGTATATTGCGGGGTCGCGCATGTTTATATTTGGCGAGGCCATGTCTATCTTGGCGCGAAGCGTGCGCGTGCCGTCCTCAAACTCGCCGTTTTTCATACGCATGAAAAGGTCCAGATTTTCCTCCGCGCTCCGCTCGCGCCACGGGCTGTTTTTGCCGGGACTCGTGAGCGTGCCGCGATATTCGCGCATTTCTTCCTTTGAAAGATCGCACACATAGGCCGCGCCTTTTTTGATAAGCTTGACGGCAAGCTCAAAGCACACGTCAAAATAGTCCGAGCCGAAAAGCAGCTTGTCGTATTCAAAGCCGAGCCAGTGTATATCGTCCTTTATCGCCTCGACATATTCAACGTCCTCCTTGGCGGGATTGGTGTCGTCAAAACGCAGATTGCACTTGCCGCCAAATTTTTCCGCCATCGAAAAGTCGATATACAGCGCCTTAACATGGCCAATGTGCAGATACCCGTTCGGCTCCGGCGGAAAACGCGTTTTCACCGCGTAGCCGTATTTTGCGACATCCTGCTCAATAAAATCCTCTATGAAACTTTTGGTTTCCGTTCTTAATTCCTCCATGCTGGCGTCCTCCTTTATGTAAAAAAATTTTTGTCGTTGTGTGACGGGGCGGCGGCGTTCCCGCGTTCCCCGCAGGGCGGG
>CAZZNN010000149.1:0-3138 GCA_964655605.1 uncultured Oscillospiraceae bacterium | reverse complement strand
GGCTTGCTCCCGCCGCGGCGTTTTCGCGTGATCGCGGGCGGCGTTTTCCCCCTTGGCTTCCCCTTGAGGGGAAGCTCCGCCGCGCGCGGCGGTGATGAGGTGTCCCCCGCGGGCGGCGTTCCACATTCCTCGTGGGCGTTCCCGCGTTCCCCGTAGGGCGGGGGCTTGCTCCCGCCGCGGCGTTTTCGCGTGATCGCGGGCGGCGTTTTCCCCCTTGCGCCTATCCCGCGTCCGTGCCCGTCGCGGCGTCCCTGTGCATATAAACGTCCAATCCGTATTTTTCATACATTGCGTCGAGCGTGCCGTCGGCCTGCATATCGTCAAGCGTCATATTCGCCACCTGTATGAAGGCGGGGCAATCCGTGCTCGCGGCAACCGCGTAATCCACGCTTCCAAGCGAAAGGCTCGTTTTGCTCATGGGATACTCGCCCTGATATTTTGCGTAAAAAAGCTCCGTTATAACGCAAAAATCAATATCGCCGCGCTCAAGCGCCATAAGCATATCCGAATATGACGAATAGCTCACCTTGTTCGCCTTGTCGAGCACAACCTCCTCATGCGCCTCAAGATAGGCGTTAAAAAGGCCAAGATACGGCGACGTTTTAACATGCGTCGTAACAGTGCCTATATAGCCCACCCTCGAGCCTGAAAGCTGCTTGCTCACAGCGCCCTTTTTCGCGGCGAGAAAGCACGCGTCCTTGAAATACGCCTTTGAATAGGTGTAATATCCGCTCGCGCCCTTTGGCATGAGCGCCACCGCAATATCTATGGTGCCGTCGTCAAGCTTAGTCTCGGCGGTCATGCTGGTGACCTCCACAAGCGTATACGGATTGGCTATCTCCAAAAAATCCGCGTCCGGCAGCAGCTTTTGGCCTAAAATCGTGGCGAGCTCGCGCTCGAAGCCGCTTCCGTCCGCATTCATGAGCGGCATATCGCTCCTAACGCCCACTCTGACGACGCCGCGCTCCTTTAGCGAGAGCATTTCCGCCGATGAGCTTATCGACGGCTCCACCCTAAGCGCGTTCACTATAAGCGCCAGCGCTATCACCGCGCCCACGCCCAGCGCCACGCGCTTTATGAGCCTTTTATTCTTCCCTGTAAGCGAAAAGTGCAGCCTATGCCTCGGCGTTGTCTCCTTCACCACGGCGACGCGCTTTTTCCGCTTAAATATCCTCACTTTTAATTCTAACCTCTGCTTTCCCGCGAAATTGCGGCTTCACCTTTAGCGGTTAAGGCCGCAAAAACGCAAGTTAAGATCTATTTCTTGAATTTGCCTTCCAATATTTTTTTCGCCACGCCGCCGAGCACGAGTCCGGCCACAAGGCCGATTATCACGCCCATGCGCGTGTCCCCCGACGCGCTGCCGAGCACCGAGCCCACGAGCACGCCAAGGCCGCCGCCCACCACATAGCCCAGTATGCTCGGGCGTTTTTCAAGCGACTTTCTTATTATTCGCTTCACCGGCACATACACCTTTAGCTCCGCGTTTTCATCGCCGCGCGCTGAGCCGAGCGTCCATTCCTCAAGCTCCGGCGCGCCCGAATGATTGTATGGCACCGCGCCGAACCAATTATTATATATATCCTTCCAGCACTCCTTAACGCTCTGCGGCGCAGCGCCGTGAACGTCAAAGCGGGCGTAGAGGCTTTCCTGGACCGTAATGGTTTCAAGGCCGGAGGTGGTTTTGGGCGTTTCCTTGGACTCCACGCCGAGGAAATAATCGTATTCCTCCTTGTCGAAATTGAGCGACACGCCGTATAGCTTCACCTGCCCCGCCTCGTCCAAAACAGAAAGCGCCTTTAGCGCGTCGAGCGTGCCGTCGGCGAGCTTTTCATCAATAAATGCCTCAACATCGGCAAAATTGGTCTGCCTTTTGCTTGAAACGCGCCTCGTAACGCCCACAAGGTCGAGATCGGTCATCGTGAGCATGGTTGCGCCGCGAACCTCCTTTGGCTCGCCTTGCGAGGCCGCTTCCGAATCGACGTCGCTTTCCTCAACGGGCGCGACCGGCTCGAGCGAATTATTATCTTCCATCAATCGTATGCTCCAAAAATAAATTATCAAGATATTATAGCATGAAAAGCAATGTAATGGTATTATTTCTTATAGAAAATATAGAAGGAAGTTACGCTTATGTCTATTACAGCGCCCCTGCTCTCGCTCATAGTGCCTCTGCCAAAGCTGCTCGGCGGTGAAAGCTATCTTTTCATCGGCCCTCACCCGGACGACATCGAGGTGGGCTGCGCGCCCACGGTAAAGCGGCTTGTGGAGCTTGGCAAAGAGGTTCATTTTCTCATCGTTACCGACGGACGCATGGGCTCCGTCATCGGCCTTTGCGGCGACGAGCTCGTCCCCGTCAGGCAGGCCGAGGCCAAAGAAAGCGCCGCGCTCCTGGGCGTTGCGGAGGAAAACATCACCTTTCTGCCTTTTTGCGACGGCGGCATGTACCAAATGGAGGAAGTGGCCAAGGCCATTGCCCGGGAAATAGTTAAGGTGCAGGCGGACGTGGTTTTCGCGCCCGACCCGGACGTTAGGAGCGAATGCCATCTCGACCATATAAAGGTGGGGCAGGCGGCGAAGTACGCCATGAATATGGCGCCCTACGCGCCCATAATGTGCGGTCTTGGTGTTAGGGACGCGTATGCGTCATCGGCGCTGGCGCTGTATTTCACAGATAAGCCCAACGCGTTTATACGCGTCAGTAAATACGCGAGCTTTCGCAAGGACGCGCTTTTGTGCCACAAAAGCCAGTTCACGGTGGTGGATATGGCCGCCATGCTCAACTATTTTTCGCTGCGCTCAATGAAGATGGGACTCCACTGCTTCGCCTCCAAGGCGGACGGCTACCGCTCTCTAGCCCCCGTCCACTGGCACTGCTTCCCCGAGGCGGGAGAGCTGTACGGAAGAAGCGAATAGCGCCGCGCACCCCACGCGCCGCACCCCCATCGGCGTACCGTATCCCCCGTAGGGCGGGGGCTTGCTCCCGCCGCGGCGGGTACGTTGGAACGCGGTACGTCAACGCTTTGGGTTGCCGGAGAATGCGAAGCATTCTCGTAAGCGCTAACCGCCTTTGGCGGTTTGCGCTAGCTTGTCGAAAAAGTCCTGTTCGGACTTTTTCGAGGTTGCAGATTTTGCCTA
>CAZZNN010000148.1:0-5118 GCA_964655605.1 uncultured Oscillospiraceae bacterium | reverse complement strand
GAGGCGCAGCGCATAGAGCAGCGCACCACCTACGATATGGAGATGATGCGCGAGATAGGCTATTGCCAGGGCATAGAAAACTATTCCAGATATTTTGACGGCAGAAAGCCAGGGCAGCCGCCCTTTACGCTTATAGACTATTTCCCAAAAGGCGAGTTTTTGCTCATGATAGACGAGTCGCACGTCACATTGCCGCAGGTGCGCGCTATGTATCGCGGCGACCTCGCCAGAAAGACAAACCTCGTTGAATATGGCTTCCGCCTGCCCTCGGCTTATGATAACAGGCCGCTCAAATTCGATGAGTTCAATGGCCGCATAACGCAGATGATATGCGTCAGCGCCACTCCCGATGAATATGAGCTTTCAAGAGCCTCGCGCGTGGCGGAGCAGATAATAAGGCCCACCGGTCTTTTAGACCCAGAAATCATGGTTCGTCCCGTTAAGGGTCAGGTGGACGATCTTTTGAGCGAGATAAAGCGCATGGCTCAAAAGGGCTTCCGCGTGCTCGCAACCACGCTCACAAAGCGCATGGCCGAATCGCTCACAGAGTATCTAGACTCTATGGGCGTGAGAGTAAGGTATATGCACTCTGAAATTGAAACCATGGAGCGCATGGAGATAATCCGCGACCTCAGATTGGGCGAGTTTGACGTGCTCGTTGGCATAAACCTTCTGCGCGAGGGCTTGGACTTGCCGGAGGTCGGCCTCGTTGCCATACTCGACGCCGATAAGGAGGGCTTCCTTCGCTCCACAACCTCGCTCATTCAAACGATAGGCCGCGCCGCGCGAAACGTGGAGGGTTACGTGATAATGTATGCGGACGTGATAACCGATTCCATGCGCCGCGCCATCGATGAAACCAACCGCCGCCGCAAGAAGCAGCAGGAATATAATGAGGCGAACAATATAACGCCCGAAAGCATCAAAAAAACCGTACACGGCCTTATAGAGATAACCCATAAGGACGATAAGGAGGCCAAGGCAGCGCTAACGCTCGCCGAGCAGGAAAAGATGATAAGCATTCTGCGCGAGCAAATGCGCCAGGCCGCGGCGGAGCTCGATTTCGAGACTGCCGCAAAGCTTCGCGATAAGCTTTTCTCGCTCACCGGCGAGAGCACTAAGCACGCGAAGATAGCCCCCGGCATGCCGGGCAGCAAGAAAAGGGCAAGAGCCAGAAGCAGAAAATGAGGAAATTGAAGTAAACAAATGAAGAACGACATAATAGAAATAAAGGGCGCAAGGGTTCACAACCTAAAAAACGTATCGCTGACGCTTCCGCGCGATAAGCTTATCGTGATGACGGGGCTTTCAGGCTCTGGCAAATCCTCGCTCGCGTTCGATACCATATACGCCGAGGGTCAGCGCCGCTATGTTGAATCCCTCAGCTCTTATGCAAGACAGTTTTTAGGGCAGATGGAAAAGCCGGACGTGGATTACATCGAAGGGCTTTCTCCCGCCATATCTATAGACCAAAAGAGCACCTCCAACAATCCGCGCTCCACCGTGGGCACGGTAACGGAGATACACGATTATCTAAGGCTGCTTTATGCGCGCATAGGCATACCGCATTGCCCTGTGTGCGGCAAAAGAATAGAGCGTCAGACAATAGATCAGGTGGTAGAGCAGGTGTCGGCGCTTGGCGAGGGCGCTCGCATACAGGTCATCGCGCCGGTGATACGCGCGAGAAAGGGCGAGCATACAAAGCTTTTTGAAACCATACGCAAGGAGGGCTATGTGCGTGTGCGCGTGGACGGCGTTGTATACGATATTGGCGAGGTCCCCGCCCTCAATAAAAAGGTGAAGCACACAATAGACGTTATAGTCGATAGACTTATTGTGCGCCCCGATTCAAAGCAGCGCCTCACGGAATCGCTTGAAACGGCGTTCGCCTTTGGCGCGGGACTTGCCAAGGTAGCCATAATCGATGGCGATGAGCTGCTTTTTTCGCAGAATTATGCCTGCCCCGATTGCGGCGTAAGCATAGAGGAGCTTGCTCCGCGCATGTTTTCATTCAACAATCCTTATGGCGCGTGCCCAACCTGCACGGGCCTTGGCATGCAGCTAAAGCTCGACCCGGCGCTCGTGGTGCCAAATGATTCGCTTTCCATAAGCAAGGGCGCCATAGCCGTTACGGGCTGGCAGAATACAAGCGGCGACAGCGGCGCGAGCATGTTTTACGCGGCGCTCGCCAAGGAATATGGATTTTCGCTCGACACGCCGTTTAAGGAGTTGTCAAAGGAAGTTAGAAACGTTATATTGTATGGCGCGGGCGAAAAGCGGCTGCATATCGATTATACCAAGGAGTATGGCTCGGGCAGCTTTGACGCGCATTTTGAAGGCATTATCCCAAGCCTTGAGCGCAGATACAGGGAAACTACGTCCGAGTACATGAAAAGCGAATATGAAAGCTATATGTCCACAACGCCATGCCCAGATTGCAAGGGCCAGCGCTTAAAGCTTGAAACCTTGGCGGTCACGGTCGGCGGGATAAATATAGCTAAAATGAGCGATATGACGGTGAGCGACGCGAGAAACTTTCTTCTTTCAATAGAGCTCACGCAGACCGAGAAGCTTATCGCGGAGCGCATTTTAAAGGAGATAAACGCGCGGCTTGGCTTCCTTTGCAATGTTGGGCTTGAATATCTAACGCTTTCGCGCGCCGCGAATACGCTCTCAGGCGGCGAGGCACAGCGCATAAGGCTTGCCACGCAGATAGGCTCAGGCCTCGTTGGCGTGCTCTATATATTGGACGAACCCAGCATAGGCCTTCATCAGCGCGATAACGCCAAGCTTTTGGCGTCGCTCAAGGGTATGCGCGATCTTGGCAACACCTTGATAGTAGTAGAGCACGATGAGGAAACAATGCGCGAGGCGGATTACATAGTGGACGTCGGCCCCGGCGCGGGCGAGCATGGCGGCGAGATAATCGCCGCAGGCACCGTCGATGACATAATGAAAAATGAGCGCTCCATAACGGGGCAATTTCTAAGCGGCCGCGAAAGAATAGAGGTGCCAAAGCAGCGCCGCGAGCTCGATAAGGGCTTTTTGAGCGTATACGGCGCACGCGCTCACAACCTCAAGGGCATCGACGTTAAAATACCGCTTGGCGTTTTCACCTGCGTAACTGGAGTTTCGGGCTCCGGCAAGTCGAGCCTTGTTAATGAAATAATCAAAAAAGCGCTCCTTCGCGATCTCAATCGCGCGCGCACAACTCCGGGCGCGCACGATAGGATAGAGGGCGAGGAAAGGCTTGATAAGGTTATAGATATAGACCAGTCGCCCATAGGCCGCACGCCAAGGAGCAATCCCGCCACATATACCGGGCTTTTCGACCTTATACGCGACGTGTTCGCCACCTCGCCTGACGCTAAGCTTCGCGGCTATAGCAACGGCCGCTTCAGCTTCAATGTTAAGGGCGGGCGCTGCGAGATGTGCCGCGGCGACGGCATAATCAAAATAGAAATGCATTTCCTGCCCGATATATATGTGCCATGCGAGGTTTGCCACGGCAAGCGCTATAATAGAGAAACCTTGGAGGTAAAATATAAGGGCAAGAGCATTGCGGACGTGCTTGAAATGACGGTGGAGGAGGCGCTAAAATTCTTCTCGGCGCTTCCAAAGCTAAAAAGAAAGCTGCAAACGCTAAGCGACGTTGGCCTTGGCTATATAAGGCTTGGCCAGTCGTCAACAACGCTTTCAGGCGGCGAGGCGCAGCGCGTCAAGCTCGCCACAGAGCTTTCCCGCCGCGATACCGGCCGCACGCTCTATGTGCTGGACGAACCCACCACAGGGCTTCATTCGGCGGACGTAAAGCGTCTTTTGGAGGTGCTCCAGCGCTTGTGCGACAGCGGAAGCACCGTTGTAGTTATAGAGCACAATCTCGATGTGATTAAGACCGCCGATTATATAATCGACCTCGGCCCCGAAGGCGGGGATAAGGGCGGCAATGTGGTTGCAACAGGCACGCCGGAGGAAATAATCAAGGTAAAAAAGAGCTATACAGGGCAATTTTTAAAGAAAATGCTGTAAATTCCATTGGCTTGGGCGTATAATAAAGCATACTCAGAACGCAAAAAGGGGACGGATAACGCATGGATTTGAGAATGGAAAGATGGTATAGCGCCACAGGGCAAAGATTTTCCGCAAGAAAATATAATGGCAAACCGGACGGCGACGAGCTGCTCGCGCTCGAGGAAACGGCTCGGCTTTTAAGCGCAAAGGGCGTCCGCGTGGCGATAGGAGCGGATAAACGCGTCTTTTCTTCCAATCTGTTCACCTATGGGCGGTTTACAGGCGCGGAATGCTTTGCGGCATTTATCGCGTCGGAAAACGCCGAGCTTGAAACCGTGGGCTATATGGGCGAAGCCTTTATATTGGAGGCGGCGGCTATGGGGCTTGGCACCTGCTGGATAGGCATGTACAATAAGCGTGCAGTGCGCGAAATAATGCCTCTTGGCGAAAACGAGAGACTTTGCTGCATAACGCCCATAGGCGTGAGCGCGGAGGAATATGTCGGCCGTCCGCGAAAGCCGCTCGACAAGCTCACGGGGCTTGACCAGCAATCCTTGATAGATCTCCCCGAATGGCAGCAGCGCGCGCTTGAGTGCGCAAGACTCGCGCCCTCCGCTATGAATAGGCAGGCGCTCAAGTATACCATAGAGAAAAATAACATCGTAGTTGAAAAAACGAGCGGCAACTTCGGTTATGGCGAAATAGACATGGGCATTGCCATGCTGCATATAGAGCTGGGCGCTTCGCATTGCGGCGTTTTGGGCGATTGGGAAAATCAGGACGGCGCGTTCGTGTTTATGCCAAGAAACGAGGCTGTAAACAATGTTTCCATTCAAAACGGCTCGCCCTTAGATGAGGCAAAGCCGCAAGCTCCCGCCGCCGCGCAAGGCTAAATTTTATTATTGCAGGAGGCGTCGTTCTCGACGCCCCCCAGACTGTCGATAAACCCCGGGATTTATAATCCGGCTTCGGCGGCATGTACGCCGAAACGGATGAAAACCGTTAGGTTTTCGCACTTTACAGGTTTTGCCGCCCGGCGAAGCGGAGCGTAGTAGGCAAAATCTGCAACCTCGAAAAAGTCCGAACAGGACTTTTTCGACAAGCATA